>CAZZPB010000042.1:0-7702 GCA_964655905.1 uncultured Candidatus Peribacteria bacterium | reverse complement strand
CTTAGGCCTTTCCCGCTTGCGCGGGAATGACAGACAGAGCCAGACGTTCATTCCCCACTTTCGTGAGGATGGGAATGACAATCGGTACATATCGTCTGTACACCATACCCGTGCATGTCATCCCCGCGAAAGCGTGCATGTCATCCCCGCGCAGGCGGGAAAGGAACATTTTCTAAATTCGTATCACTGCAATTAGCTTTTCGTCTGCGCTTGCATTACTGATAATGACGACCTGGTCGCCATGCCTTGCCAGTTTATTTTTTTTCAGCAGTTGGCGAGTTTGCGCGACGTGATCGGCCAAATCTATTTTTTCAATAAAAACGTGGTTTATACCCCATACCAGCGCCAGTTGCGAACGTACTTTTGGATCCGGCGTGACGGCCACAATGGGTATGTAGCTGCGGTGTTTTGCCGTGTGCTGCGCGGTAAAACCGGAATATGTGATTGTCACAATCAATTTTGCGCCAATGTCGTATGCCAGCTTGATGCCGTTAAAACAGGTTCCAAAAGCCACGGGCATGTTTTCCGCAAACAGGCGGTTTGCCATGTAATGTGTATTTTTTTTCAGTTCATGTTCCACGTTTGCAGCTACTTTTGCCAGTGTCAATGTTGCCGCCACCGGATATTTTCCAACGGCGGTTTCATTGGACAGCATCAGCGCATCGCTATGGTCAAAAATGGCGTTGGCGGCGTCACTGATTTCTGCCCGCGTCGGGCGCGGGTTTTCAATCATCGATTCTAAAATTTGTGTCGCGGTAATCACAGGTTTGCCATGAATATTGGCAAGATGAATGATTTTTTTTTGCATAAGTGGAACTTTTTCAGCAGGTATTTCCACACCCAAATCGCCGCGCGCCACCATTACGGCATCAGCTTCCTGGATTATGCTTTCCATGTTTTCTATGGCTTCATGCCGTTCAATTTTTGCTATGATTTTTGCCTGCCCGTGATTGCGTCGAATAAGCGCGCGCAATTCAACAATATTTTTAGCCGATTTTACAAAGGAAAGCGCTACATAATCCACGTTATTTTTTATCCCAAAAAGCAGATCCTGTTTATCTTTTTGAGTGATTGGATTTGCCCTTATGGAAGCCGTTGGCACATTCATTCCTTTATGGGATTGCACCAAACCTCCATTGATGACTTCACAGAAAATGTCTTTTTTTGTAACACGTTTGACGCGGAGTTCAATTAAACCATCGTCAATCAATATATGGTCATTTTTCCCTACATCCTGCGGCAGTTTTTGATATTGGACTGGAATTTCTTTTTCATTGCCGCAAATCCGCCGCGTCGTTAAAACAATATCCGCGTTTTTTTTCAAAAAAATACCTTCTTTTGGCATTTCTCCAACGCGGATTTTTGGCCCCTGCAGGTCCTGCATGATTGCAATGGGTGTGTGCAGTTTGTGCGATACTGCCGTGATATTGCGAATGATTTTTTCAAATTCTCTGTAATTTCCATGGGAAAAATTGAGCCGCGCCACATTCATGCCGGCGCGCGCCATTTTTTCAATGGTCTCGAAGCTTTCTGAAGCCGGCCCAAGTGTACAGACAATTTTTGTATTTTTATGCACTAGATGCCCCCGCGTATGCGGGGGTTTGTTAAGAAATTACAGCCCTAAACTTGTTTCAGGGGCAACCAATATTTTGTCTCTTCATTATACAGCAAAAAAGCCATTTTATGTAGAAAAAATGCCATAAAGATTTTATTTACCGCCTTTTACGTTTTCCAGACAAGCCAGGGCTGTTTTTCTACAGGCAACATTTTCTTCAGGTGCAGTGAAGCGGGAATAATACCATCCTGTAGTCAGTTTTCTCCTAATTCCTTCTACGCAAGGTCAATACGCTTTACAGCATGTTTGTATACGACCGATCTGTGCTGAATTAAAAAAATTTTCACAATCAGATTAACAATTCTAAAAATAATACGATAATTACCAACCCGTAATTTGCGGTAGCCGTTCAAGGATTTCCGCAGCGGTTTGCCAAAAATTTCAGGAGATGTCATCAATTTTTCTTCTATGGCATTTTTTACGCGAATCTTTGTGCTTTTCGAAAGACGTGGAATATCTTTCTGAATAACCAGTTCATGGTAGTGAATTTCAAAACTCATATCCAGGCATTTTTATGAGATACAAACCTGGCATCTTTTGTATCTCTTTTTTCTGCTAAAGCATTCCAAACCCCGTCTTCATCAATTTCCAGCGCTATTTTTATGAGATGAACCGCTGCAGTGGCCTGAGGAATGCTATCACGCTTTGCCAGCTTCATAAGCGCTTCATCCATATCATCAGAAACACTGATGTTGATACGTTTTTTTTGAGTTGCCATAAAAACTTTTTATCATATACAAGCATTGTAAGTGTAACAAAAGTGTATCACTTTTGCAACCATCTATTTCACCGTCACCCTCTTCGCCAGATTACGTGGCATGTCGGGGTTGTTTTGGCGAATTTTTAGCAGAAAATTAAAAATGTTTAAAACTTTCTGCGTCTATTTTTGCGTCCCGCAATATTTTTCTTAAAAGTCCTTTTCCTATTACTGAATGTTTAGGCAAAGTGAGAGGTTTACTGTCAGGCATTTTGAAATTTTTAAGCCTCATATGACTTCCTTTTTGTCTGATAACTTTATACCCGAACGTTTCAAGTCGTTTTAAAACTTTGCGCCAAGAAAGTGATGGCAATTTTGGCATTGGTTATTAAAGCGTAATAGTCGTAAAGGTGAAATTTTTATAATTGTAATTTTTTAATAGATTTTGATTTTCCTTTTCCCCTAGGGCAAGTTGCAGTACTTCTCCAATATTTTGCATGGCTTCATCAAAGGTTTTGCCTTGCGTGTAACATCCTTCAAAAGCAGGGCATTCGACTACAAAAAAACCATCTTCATCACGCTCAATAACAAGCGGGAAAGTATAACTTTTCTTTTGAGATGAAGAGGTTTTTCTTTTTGTCCGAAGAACGGTCCGCATAATAAAATTGTTATTTATGGCTTAAGATTAACAAATTTAATAAATTAAAACAAGATAATTGAGCTCAAACTTCTCATTTCACCGTCACGCTCTTCGCCAGATTACGCGGCATGTCGGGGTTGTTTTGGCGCAAGATGGCCAGGTGATAAGCCAGAAGCTGGATTGGAATGATATTTACAAGAGGGGAGGCGACTCCGACATCCGGCACCCTGATCCAATAATTAAAAATCGGATTGTTATCCGGCGCTATGCCGATAATGTAGCCGCCGCGGGCTTTAACTTCCCGCGCGTTGTTTAAAATATCGGTTTTGGTGGCGTCATTTGCTACAAGGGCAATGCACGGCGTACCCTTGCTGATAAGGGCAATTGGCCCGTGCTTGAGTTCACCACCGGCGAAACCCTCGGCATGAATGTAAGAGACTTCCTGCAACTTGATGGCGGCCTCAAGCGCCATGGCGTAATTCACGGCTTTTCCGATCACATAAATACTTTCGTTTTTCTTCAATTTTTTGGCCAATTTATAAATGTGGTCTTCGTAGCGCGGATTCAGCATGTCATTGATTTTCCCTGCTGTTTCAATCAAAAGCATTTTTCCTTCCCGCAATTTTCCGGCGCATGTGTATGCCAATAATGTGAGAATGGCCAGTTGCGCTGTTGTTGCTTTTGTTGATGCTACGGCTTTTTCCGGGCCAGCTTTAATGTGAAGAGCGTAGTGGGATTCACGGTCCATTGTGGAACCCTCCACATTCACGATGGAAACTACTTTACAGCCCTTTTTTTTGGCAACTTCAATCGCTTCAAGCGTGTCCGCTGTTTCACCGCTTTGGGAAACAGCTATCACAAGGCTTTTTTTCTTCAAAAAGTCCTGATGGCTGGGAAATTCCGAACCGACAACTGGATTGACATGCCGTTTATCAATGAGAGCGAAAATGTATGAACCTGCAAGGCAAACTTTGCCGGCTGTTCCGCATCCGATCAAAAAAGTCCCGTACGCTTTTTTAATTTCTTCGGCGATTTTTTGAATTTGACTGTCCTGCTGGTTGATGGCCCGGTAAATGGTGTCTTTTTGTTCCATGATTTCTTTGATCATGAAGTGCTTAAAATGCCCAATGTCTGCGTATTTTTCATGTCCGGTAATGGCAATCAGACGTTTATGAATTTTTTTACCGCTATTTATTTCATAAAAGTGCGGTTTTTGCTTAATTACCGCCATTTGATTGTCATCCAGATACATCACGTCGCGAGTATATTCCAAAAAAGCCGGAATATCAGACGCAACAAAATATTCATTTTTACCAATGCCAATAATTAATGGCGAACCCCTGCGCGCCGCAATAATCGTGCGTTCTCCAGCCTTGATCGCCAGTATGGCGTAACGTCCATCAATGTCCTGCATTGCATGTTTCGTCGCGGCTTCAAAGCCCATGTTTTTGTTATATTCTTCAATTAAATGGGCAATCACTTCTGTATCCGTTTCTGATTTGAAAATGTGGCCTTTTTTGACGAGATTTTTTTTCAGTATTTCAAAATTTTCAATAATTCCATTATGGACTACCGCTATTTTTTGGGCTTCGTCACAATGTGGATGGGCGTTATTCTTTGTAACGCCGCCATGGGTGGCCCACCTGGAATGGCCAATCGCCAGGTTGTTTTCTGGAAAATGATTTTTTTTATCATCAAATTCACCGATTTTTCCAATCTGTTTTTTTATGCCAAGGCGATTTTGAAGATCATAGGCAATACCCCAGGAATCATAACCGCGGTATTCCAACTTTTTCAGACCTTTTACTACAAAGTCCGCGGCATTATTTCTATGGCCTGTATAAGCGAAAATTCCACACATGTGTTATAGGAATAAGTAGTAAGTAGTAAGTAGTAAGTAGTAAGGAATAAGGAGTAAGGATTGCTGATGCGCTATTAATTCAGTGTTACCAGTTTCATTGAATGGGGGTTGTGGAACATATGACTTTTTATCATTTTATCCACCTTGTTCTTGTTTTTTGTTTTTACTTCCCAAAAAACCCCACGTTCAATTTTGACTATACCGCTAAAACCCTCATAATTCAGCGGTTGCTCCCTTCGGTCGCTGTAATTTCTTAACAAGCTCTTCGGGCTCGTCTTAAGTCTGTTTTGAATACTTTTCCCTGTATAATTGTCATATTCCTGAACCAGATAGCAGGAATTCAAAAATACCTTATTGTTGTTTTCAATCAGCCCTTTGTTGATATCAAAAAGGTATGTTTTATTGTTGATGAATACGGTTGGAATCTCTTTATTGATATTAAGAATTTCACCGCTTCTGATCAGTTTTTCCGCCAGTGTTTCAGTCGCAGCGGAGGATGCCTCACCGCGATTGTTTTCAAGATAAAATCCAAGATATATTTGCCGTTTAAGGGCAATATCCCTGTAGCCAAGGCGCAATAGCGTATTTTCCATTGTGCGTTCCTCATTATCGGTGATGATGAGATTGATGAGTATGACGAGGTCAGGTTTTTGAAATTGACCATCTCTTTTTTCCTCTAACAAATTTGGTTTTTTTACAATTTTCACTTTTTTTACATGCGTTTTTCGTCCCTGTTCCAAATATTTTTTTAATGAATCAAAAATGGGTTGTCCCGCATTAGAGCGTTCTGGATGTGGCATCAAAGCCAAAATATGCCCCTGAGGATTACAAACGCCGGCCAAATTGTACAGCGCGCCGTTTGGATTGACAGGAAATTCATTTGTAAATTTGCCATTTTTGTCGCAGTAGCGAAAAAGAGCCTGTTCATTTTCAACCAAACTTTGCAGCACTTCTTTTTGGCGGGTGGTAAACCTTCCTTCAGCGTGCGCCACAGGAATGCGCATGGTAACATGTTGGGCAAAATTGTTAAAAACACTGCGTCCCGGAGTGCTTTGATGACGAACATACACCCAGTCATTATAAAATCCGGTTCCAAGAATGGTATTATTTTTTATTCGTTCATTGTTTGCCAGAGCCATTTCAAGGTGATTTTTGTTAAAACCCGGAATCAGGCCGCACTCAATGAGAATTTGTGCACCGTTGCATATTCCAAGCACCGGTTTGCCTTTCTCTGATTCCTGTTGAATCACTGCCATGATCGGATCTTTTGACGCAATTACACCGCTGCGGCCGCGGTCCTCATATGAAAAACCGCCCGGCAAAATGTAGGCGTCATAACTTTTAAGCTTTGAATGCTTGTCGTTCCAGCGAAAAATTTCAGCATCCAATTGCGAGCGTTTGCATGCTCTGACCGCTTCCAGTTCACAATTACTCCCGGGAAATAATATGACGGCTATACGTTTTTTAGGCATAGGTTTTAAACAAATGATCAATGATTAGGCGCCAATATGTACAATTACCAATGATCGTAGGGGCAGGTCTTGATCCGCACTCATACCAAATTCCGAACAATATCAAACGATCAAAATTTTAAATTCAAAATGTGTCAAATTTTATGCCTCGAATTTTGAATTTGTTTGAAAATTGATCATTGATTATTGGTCATTATTAAGACGGCAATTTTATAATACAGTCATCAATTTGTTTTGAAACTTTTGTTAGATTGATCACCCCATTGCTTTCTATTAATACCATATCTTCAATCCGGACGCCAAAAAAATCTTCCAGATAAATTCCGGGTTCAACGGTAACAATTGTGTTTTCGGGAAGATTTTTATGATAATTTACCGAAAGGGTAGGACTTTCGTGGACTTCCAAGCCAATGCCATGGCCAAGGCTGTGCCCAAAATTTTTCTCATAGCCGGCTTTTTTTATTACATCGCGGGCACATTGATCAGCGGCGCTTCCTTTGATGCCCGCTTTCAACAGTTTTATGGCTTTCTCCTGGGCTTTCAAAACAATTGAATAAATTTTTTGTTCAATAAATGTAAGCTTTTTTGTAAAAATCATTCGGGTCATGTCCGAACAATAGCCTTTATATTTCATGCCCATATCAATGAGCACGATATCTCCCTTTTTTAAGCGACGGTTTGTGTTTTGATGATGGGGACTGGCGCTATTTTTACCAAATCCGACAATCGCCGGAAAAGAAACCGAGTCTGCGCCGAATTTTTGGCCAAACTGTTCAATTTCCATTGCAATATCAATTTCTGTTTTTCCTTGTTTTAAGCCATTTTTTACTTCCAAAAATACTTTTTCCGCTATGCGCTGGGCTTTTATGATGTACTGCCGCTCCTGTTTGGATTTTATTTCGCGCAAACTTTCAATAACATTCTGCAGGGGTTTAAATTTTATTTTAGATCCGCCGCCGCGGATGCTTTTTTTTAAGTTTCTGTAGCGTAAAACTGTCAAATGTTTTTCTTCAAAACCGGCCATTTTTATTTTGTTCTTTTGAAGAATTGAATTGAGCGTTTTTCGAAAATTATTTTTGATTTCAACAAATTTGATATTGTACGGTAAAACTTTTTTTGCCACGGCTCTATAGCGAAAATCCGTGAAAAAAATACATTTTTTTGGTGTAACAAAAATCTGGCCGTTTGTGCCGGTAAAGTTGGCAAGATAACGGATGTTGACAGGATCGGTGATGAAAAACGCGTCAACGTTATGTTTTTTGAGCATTTTCTGTAAAGAGAAAATGCGAGTTGGGTGTTCGTGTATCATACGCTTTTTGCTCCAGGAAAATTAAGACAGAGTTTATTCCCCGCTTTCGCGGGGATGACATGCGCGCTTTCGCGGGGATGACATGCGCGCTTTCGCGGGGATGACATG
>CAZZPB010000041.1:0-6678 GCA_964655905.1 uncultured Candidatus Peribacteria bacterium | reverse complement strand
TGGTTATTGGTTATTGATCATTGGTTATTGGTTATTGATCATTGGTTATTGGTTATTGATCATTGGTTATTGGTTATTGGTTATTGATCATTGGTTATTGATCATTCTATAACGTACCACATTAAATTTTCATAAACTTTTTCAAAGAGAAAAGCGTATGATACAATTATGGTAGGCTGTCAGGCAGTGATAGCAAATTTAATACTTAACCCGATAAAAATATGAAAATATTGTCAAAGGTATCAGCATTTTCGTCATCCGTACTGTGGCTGCTGGCGGTCGGCACACAACTGGCGCTTGCGCAAGCCAAATGTAAGGTAAACGGCCAGGAAGTTCCATGCGACGAATTGGGCAAGCAAATAGGGGGATTTTTAGGTTGGGGACTGGGCGCACTTTTTGTTTTTGTTGTCTTTTTAATATGGTCGACGGTATTTTGGATCCTGATGATTGTGCACGCCGCAAAACATGACGTTGAAAACAAGGCTATGTGGATAGTGATAATGGTTTTTACGGGGATTGTCGGCGCGGTCATTTATTATTTTGCCGTAAAACGAAAATTTAACAAACAGGGACCAAAACCTCCAATGCCAGTCATATCTCAATGAAGCTCCGAAGTGCTTACGCACGGGGTATCTCTTTCATTCAAGCTGCGCTTGTCGCCTTTCGGGCGAATGGCATTCATTCATTGGCTCATGCCAATGGTATTCTGGAGCTCGCTTCTACGGGGAGCTTCATGCGAGCGCACGGCGCGAGCGCGAGCAAGGTGAAGAATCTGGCTCTGCCAGTTCTGAGCCGAAGCGAGCTCTATCAAATAAAACATGCCAGACCAATTCACAGAAAGTACTACAACCGGATATGGAAGCAGAATAATTGGCTCAATTAAAGGCATTGTTATTGGGTTCATTCTTTTTATTGCTTCGTTTGGTCTTTTGTATTGGAATGAGGGCAAAGTTGATGTTTCCAGTATCGCAAAAACGGCCACGGAGATTAGCGCGCAAACGAATAATTTTGACGCATCTCTTAATGGAAAACTGGTTTCCACCAGCGGCATCGTGAATTCTGAACAGATCATCGGCGATAATATGTTTCTTAAACCTGATAAATTTATCGCGGTTGAGCGAAAAGTGGAAATGTACGCGTGGATTGAAAAAACAGACACAAAAAGTAGGAGCAATACGGGCGGTTCAGAGACTAAAGATACGGTGTACACATATTTCCGTGATTGGACAGAGCTGCCTGCACTATCAGGCAAATTCAAAAATCCTGAAGGACATGAGAATCCGCAAAAAACGCTTGAGAACTACACAAACAGGGTAACTGCGGCGACAATTGGCGTGTATAACTTTGATCCGCAAAGCGCCGACCTGCCGAACCTTTCAAAATTGTCGCTTAATGCTCAAAATACAATTTTGAATCAGGATGTAAGTTTGGCAAACGATTCATATTTGTTCATGCGTAAAAGCGGAAGCGGCACATCTGAAAGCCCTCAAATTGGCGATTTGCGCATTAGTTATAACATCCTGCGTCCAAGTTTCAGCGGATCAATTTTCGGTAAATTGAACGGCGATAGAATTGATCCTTACTTCGATCAGAAAGGGAGCCGTCTCTATCGTGTTTTTACAGGGACACGCGATGAGGGTATCTCCACGCTTCATTCCGAATACACCACATGGCTTTGGATTTTACGGCTGATTGGTTTTGTGATGATGTGGTTTGGTCTTTCTATGTTGTTCGAACCGGTGATAGTACTAACCGATATATTACCAATTTTTGGGACAATAAGCAGTTCGCTTATTGGGGTAGTAACACTCATTATATCGCTGATACTTACATTTATAACTATTGTAGTTTCGGCTATTATTCATAGTCTGCTTGTACTCATGGTTGTGCTCGCAGCAACTATCGCAGGCATTATAGTTTTTTCTGTTACATGGAAGAAAAAGCGGACAGGTGCACAAATGACCTCTACTCCGCCTACACCACCCCCTCCGGCACCACCGCAATGATTTTTTGTGGTGAGGTGTCACATTCTCTCAAACGTCTGAATTCCCAGCAGGTGCAGGCCGTTTTTTATCACCTGGGAAAAGCCTTTTACTAGATTCAATCGGGATGTTTTTTGTTCCACGCTTGCCGCGTTTAGAACAGGCACGGTCTGATAGAAACTGTTGAAAATTTGCGCGAGTTCGAATAAATAATTTGTTAAAAGGTGTGGTTTATACGTTTCCGCAGCCAATTTTACATGTTCCGGAAATTTAACCAACGCGTGGAGCAAAGCTTTTTCCATGGCCGGCGATGACTGTTCCCCGGTATTTTTTTTGTCATTTTCCTGATTAAAAAGACTTATTTGATCTTTGTTGATTGCACCATGAGCTTGTCTAAGGGTAAAATTTGGTTCTTTTTGAATGATACTTTGAGCCCTCGCATAACCATATTGTAAATAGGGGGCGCTGTTGCCGTCCAGCGCCAGCATCCTGTCCCAGTCAAAAACAAGATTGCTTTCGCGATTTTGTGAAACAATATGATATTTAACGGCCCCAATGGCAATTCCCTCAGTAATGAACTGTTTTTCCGCCTCCGGTAAATGGGGGCTCTTCTCTTCAACGATTTTTTTAGCCCTTGCCACGGCTTCTTCCAAAAGTTCTTCCAACAGAACCATATTTCCCTTGCGTGTGCTCATTTTTCCATGCGGAAACTGCATCCTGCCAAAAACAACGTGGATAAGTTCCGCTCCTTTATTTAGGCCAAGTTTTTTTGCAGTCGCGAAAAGCTGCTGAAAATGCAGCGATTGCGCCACGTCCACGACATAAACCAGTTTTTTTGGACGATACTTTTTTAACCTGTCTTTTATGGAAGCAAGATCGCGCGTTGAATACAGGGTTGTCCCGTCGGCTTTCTGAATAAGATAGGGAGGATATTTTTCATGCTCAAACTGGACAATGAGAGCCCCCTGTTCGCCCAAAGTAAAAATGCCTTTTTTCTTGCCCTCTTCAATGATTTCCAGGGAAGATTTTTCATACATGCTTTCGCCGAGATATTCATGAAAATGAATCCCGAGTTTTTGATACATACCTTCAAGAGCTTTAATGCTTTCTTCCCTTATCCATCGCCAAAGGTGCAAATTTTGTTCATCGCTTGCTTCCATTTTTTTAAATTCTTCACGCGATTTTTCCTCCAAAAGAGGATCAATTTCCGCTTCCTCATGAAAACGGGTATAAAGCTTTAAAAGTTCATGCAGTGGATCTTTTTCTATGATTTGATGGTCTCCCCACATTTTATAGGCATATATAAGCTTGCCAAACTGCGTCCCCCAATCACCAAGGTAATTCACGCCCACAACTTTATATCCGCAAAAATGCAGCAGATTCGCTATCGTTTGGCCAATTAGAGTTGAAAGGAGATGGTGCGCGCCCAGCGGTTTTGCAATATTCGGCGATGAATAATCTATAACAACCTTTTGTCCCCCTCCGTAAGCCGTTTTTCCATAGTGCCGTTTGAGTGCCAGATTTTTTTGAACTTCTTTTTCAAGCCAGGCATCTGCAAGATAAAAATTGATAAAGCCCGGCCTTACAACTTCCGTATGATCAAGAAATGGAAATTTTGGAAAGTTTTTTTGGATGGTTTCAGCGACTTCAAAAGGGTTTTTTTGTTGAATGGTAGCCAATTTTAGAGCCACGCTGGTGGCATAATCGCCATGGGCTTTTTCACGCGGATATTCAATTTTCTGTTCCTGAAGAAGTTTTTCATCGCCATGCAATCCGATTGTATTAAGAGCCTGATTCAGCCCTTCTTCCAGCAATTGTCTAATGAAAGGTTTGCTTAAATCCGGCGCATGTTCCCCGTTGGAAATTTTTCTTTTTTCAAAATTAATTTCCGATTGATGCATTTTTTCCTTTTCCGAGACGTAATTGAGGTCAATTTCCGCGTTATCAGCGTTCAGCTCAAATGTTCCGGCATGTTCCCCGTTGCAGTATTTTTTGAAAACTTCAATACACTTCTTGGGCAATGAAGCAAAAACTTCCCTGTCGGCTGTCCCGATATCCATAAACCATAGCACAATGATGCTGCTTTTTTGAGTGATATCAATATTCGGACCCTTTTTTGCTTTGAGTGAAATGACGGGCTTGATTTCCAGATGATGCTCCACATCATCAAGATCATG
This sequence comes from uncultured Candidatus Peribacteria bacterium, assembly GCA_964655905.1. Taxonomy (GTDB): domain Bacteria; phylum Patescibacteriota; class Gracilibacteria; order UBA1369; family UBA1369; genus CAYHVY01. Next base: position 2,519 of record CAZZPB010000041.1, on the reverse strand, counting down.
GCCAAAAACAGGCACGAGATATTTTATTGAAAAATAGTGGGCCAGATCCAGAGCGTTGTTGGTACTTTTTATTTCACGTCCTTTTATTATTTTTTTTAGGGAATTTTCCAGGAGCCTGATTTCCTTAAACACAAGCCCTTCAATTGCAGGGCGTTCCAGCAGGCTCATTATTGTTTCTTTTTTTGATTTATCCATGAATTTTATTTTTCCCTCGGCGCAGGCGCCGCGCAGCAGTTGAGCCACGGTCGAATTTTTCCTCATGTTATTGAGATTTTTCATCATTATGGCGGTCACGCGCAAACCCGGAATTTTTTTGAAGAGTTCTGGAGATAGAAACAATTTCATTGAGGAATTTTATATTGAATGTTAAAAACGAGCGCCATCCTGTACAACATTCGCGCGTTGGCGAAGCTTTAGTGAAAAATTGAAAGAATTATAATTTGATACCAGCGTCTTTAAGTATGGCATGAAGTGTGCCTTTTGGTATATCTTTGCTGTGTATAGGCACAACAACTTTTTTATTTTCCTGTTCGTTTTTAAATATTGCATGGCTGCCACTTTGCCTGGTAAATACAAAACCATGCTGCCTCAACAATTTTATAAGTTTACTTGGCGTCATATTATATTTAGACATGACTGGCCTTTTTATTAAGTTCAATCACTGTAATTACTGCTTTCATCGATTGATTTTCAACCTCATCTTCAAGATAAAGCATGACGGCATCTTTAAGATTTTTTAGAGCCTGTTCTTTTGTTGATCCGAAGGTGTGGCAGCCGTGCAACTGTAGACAGTACGCATGCCATTTTTTCCCATCTTTTTCTAATTTGAAAGTAAGCGGCATATTTTTTGTTGAATTACATTGTAAATATACACTTTTTTGTAATTTTTTCAATTTTGAGTCCCGGTCTAAAATAAGAAAATATAACTATTTTGATACTTGTCAATGCCGTATTCGTTATAAAAGTTGGAATAGTATTTAATTTCAACATTTTTTCTGCTACAATGAAAAGATTTCTTTTAACAAAAACAATATGAAAAGTAAAACTTATAGTCTTCTATACAGTACAGTCGGTCCACTCATGATTTTGCTGCTCATTGCTTTGGCTCCCGTGGGCCGCGCTGCCGAGCTTGTTCCAGAAAGCGGCGCTAAAGTTGCGGTCGCCGACACAGTACCACCGGATGATGTTGAAAATGTGAAAGCAATACCTGGGGAGAGCTCTGTAGCTTTAACCTGGAATGTCGCGACTGACAATGTCGGGGTAAAGGGTTACAAGGTCTATTATGGAACAGCGTCAGTCGGCACGGAAAAAGGTAAATACAATCTTGGTTTTGTGGATGCGGGTAATAAAATTACATATACTTTTGGTAAATTAACGGCCGGCACAAAATATTATTTCGCTGTTACAGCCTATGACGCGGCGGGCAATGAAAGCTCCAATTACAGCATAGAAGTCAGCGCGACTACTCCAACCGGCCCGACCCCGCCTTTGCGGGGCGCCGCGGGTACCGGCGCCGCTCCAAAAGTTGTAAAAGCGGAAACGGTGGATAAAAGCCATCTTCGGGTTGTTTTTTCGGAACCAATAAAATTGCCCGCCACAAGCCCAGAAACTGCTTTTGTTATTAAAAATGACACTACGGGCACAGCATTGGCGGTAAAAACCGCTGCTCTGGATCCAGCAGATCTATCAAACAAAACAGTCCTTTTAGCCACCGCTGATCAGCAAAAAGGCGCGCTATACATTTTGACAGGCAGTATTGATATTAAAAGCGTTGCCGGAAATCCCATAATCAGTGGAACTTCCGACACCGCGGCATTTACAGGAACCGACCTGCTTCCTCCAGCTCCACAAAAAATACAGCAAACTGAAAAGGGACCGCAAATGTTGGAGGCCGCTGCGGTGGACGCGACCCATGTAAATGTTGTTTTTTCAAAGCAGGTGGTTTTAAAGGCTGATGGAAGGCAAAATTTTATTATCACTGAAGAAAAAAATATCGCAAAAACTCTGGAAGTCACCGCGGCTCAACTTGACACGTCAAAAACGACTGTAACTTTAACAACCGCCCCGCAGACGGCCGTTCGATATAATTTAATTGCCACAGATGTCCTGGACAGCGCTGGCCGCGTTATCGCCCTGGAAAGTAATCTGGCTGCATTTATGGGCAAGGAAGACGTTCCTACAACCAAAGAGGTTGTAGCCAGTGAATTGACAGATAAGGCCGCCCCCGAAGATGTTACGAATTTCACGGCAAAAATGCTGAAAAAACTTATTGTGACTCTTGGCTGGACAAAGAGCCTGGACAGCGCTGGAAGTCTGGCAAATTATGTCCTGTACATGGCCACGGCTGAGGATCAATATGGTGAGGGCATTGGGGTGGAGCCCACGGCAACGAGTTTTGATGTTACCAATATTATCCCAGGCGTGAAATATTTCTTTAAATTGACGGCAAAAGACAAAACAGGCAATGAAAGCGCGGGCGTCACAGCGGATTTCATATTGCCGGAAACCGGCCCGGAGCT
>CAZZPB010000040.1:0-3965 GCA_964655905.1 uncultured Candidatus Peribacteria bacterium | reverse complement strand
AGTTACGAATTACTATTTTTTTTCTTTTTTCGCAACAATTTAAAACGTTTGCGCTCAAGACCCAATACCGAGCGCCGTAAATTATAAATCAGTTTTCCTATTTTAAAAACATCATATGTCGCTCCTTTTTTGATGTAATGAATAAAATCTACACAAACATGCTGTATAAGACGGTCATCAGAATCGGGCGCATGATCTTTTTTTGGCTGCAGCCTGGGCATATTTATCTCCTGCTTGTGCCGTTGGCCACTATTACTTTTACCCGTGAAAGGCTCTCTGGGAATAAGTTTTAGCATGTTTTGGTGGTTATTTTTATATTTATTTGATAAAGGACTGTAGTTTTCATTCAAGTTTTTTTATTTCAACACCCTGATAGTAATATTTAATAATTTCTTCATATGTTTTTCCGGCTTTTGCCATACCCAGGGAACCACAGCCACTTAAGCCTACACCATGTCCCTGAAGCGTATTTCCTGCGCAATAAGGGTCCGGAACACTGACCAGATACGGCGTGTCCTTCCACCCCCATACTTCTTCAGCGCTCCTGGTCCTGCCATCATCCGAATGAAAATATGGAGTCTTAACAAGTTTTCCCTGCCAGGTAACGACTGATCCAATAGTATCTTCAACTGCTTTGACCGTATTTGGAGAGCGTTTTTCAGCGCCATAGCCAACATATTTTTGGGAAGTTTCAGCATCATCCGTTAAATTGAAAGGCGCTCCAGGAAATTTTTCCGCAACTTTTATGTAAAAAGCAGCATATGTTCTTGCCGCAATAATAATGGATCTCAGTTTTTCCGTTGGTTCCTGTTCCCTGATTTCTCCCGTGCCTTTTAAATAATCTTCAATAGATAACTCATTGATAACATGAAGCTGGCTGTTATATGACCGTACTTCTAAAATTCCGCGAAATTCATTATCAAAATTGCCGTTATTCGCGCCTGATTTACGCTCAAAATTGTCGACGCGTAAAATCGCATTTTCCAATGGAACAAAGCGCGGTGGATCACTCGAATAATATTTTTCAGTCATTCCGCTGATCTGATAATTTTTTGAGTCATAATTGACACCAACTTTTTCATTTTTTTGAAATGTGGCAATGCGTTTCTGTCCATCGAAAAGGGCAAAAGATCCGCTGCCGGAAATAACCGGGTTTCCATGAAAGCCCAAAGAAATACGGATATTGTTTTTTACCGTGAAAAAATTTGATGTTCCTGTTGTTTGTTGCGGTAACGCGGTAGAAGAAGGCGCAACGGTGCCTGTAGCGCCGCTATTTGGATTTTTAATCACTCTTAAGAAGAAATGCGCCGGTCTTGTGATAAGTGCGTGATCGCCAATCTTGGGCTTTATTTGAACGTAATAAAACCCTTCGTTTTCCGGAGCTGTCAAAGTAAAACTTATCCTCCCACGCTGGCCGGGGACCAGTTTTTTCTCTTCCAGAACTAAATTTTCTATTTTTAATCCATCAGGATTTTTTATTTCGTACTCAATCAAATTTGTTTCGGGTTCATTCCATACAATTCCGCCCAAATTTTCGGTATCAATCCAAAGTTTTTTGCTTTCTCCTGGAACAAAAATGGTATCACCGCTTTTACCAATCAGATTGCTATCGTATTCGTTTTTATATACATATACATCCAAAAAATGATTTTGCGGCGCAAACCATGACACGCCTTCAACTAGCGGCGTAAAATATTCAAGATACCGTCCCGTTTGTTTTGGCGCCCTGAGGCGAATGACGACGTGTCCGCTTTCTCCCGGTTTGACCTCTGTTTCTTCAAGTGTCCCCAGTCGCTGGCTATTGCGCGCAAGCAAAGTGTTGATGTGATCCCGCGGCTGTTCGGTCCCAAGAGTAAATTTATTCGGTCCCATCCCCTTCCAGATAAAATTGCCTTTGTTTTTCACTTCAATTGTAATTTCTTCCCGTTCATTGATTTTCAGATATGGCTTCGGGATAACAATATTCGTTATTTCATAATCATAATTGGGTTGTTTGATCTGTACTGGAACACTCAGATATTTTTCAACTTTTCTGATGCCGTCAACGATTGGAACAAATTCAATGGCGCTAAACCCGCCACGGTAACCGGCTGTGAGTTTCAATGTAAAAGTACCGGTTTCACCTACTCCCACTTCTTTGCCGAGTCGACTGGATTCAATAAAATCTTTGCCCGGGAAAAAAGTCATGGCATTTAAATCCCTATTGATGGTTAAAAACGTTTTTGGACCCCAATTGTTTGGACCTGTATTTTTTAAACTAACGCTGAACTCTTTTGTTGCTCCAGGTTCAAATTCAGGCAAAACCAAATCCCCAGCCGGTTGAAAATCATAATTTTGATTGACCGCAAGGTATGGCCCGCGATCAATAATGACCGGCTTAAAACCGGTTTTTACCGCTATACGCAAACCCGGAAGCTGGGCATACAGTTTTTCCCCAGGACAGCTGGTGGAAACGATGTCGCGGTGCCCGAAAATATTCGCGAAATTTGCTCCCCTAAATGACGCAAAACCGGCAGGATCAATATTAAATGTTTCCACTTTAGACTTTATCAGGGCTACTAAAGATTTTAAAACATTATCCGGAACATCGCTGTCTTCATAATTACCAAGAACAGCTATGCCTATGGACCCCACGTTGCCAATCCCGGCATGGGCTCCAACTACGCCATCTCCTCCATATCTTCCTTCATAAATATTGCCCTGCTGATCAATGAGATAATTGTAACCTATATCTCCCCATCCGCGTGTTACCGCATGCCAATAATAAATGTTGCGAATGGCTTTCGCGGGATCATCCAGGTCCTTGCTGCTCGCAGTATGATGGACAATAATTTTTGATATTTTTTCGGGATATTTGAGAGGCCATGTCAACTGCCTGCCATTTGAATCAATATCAACAGTTTTGATTATTTTAAGTTCATCGGCATATTTATTTTCAAAATCCGACTCGGTTTTGACCAGAGTCGGTTTCACGTTGGTTTCTTTATATGATCGCAGACTTTCATCCGCGCCCCACGCGGATCTGGAAATAATATTTATATTGCCGCGCGCATCCGGCGCAGCTCCAAATGGAGAATTATTTTGGGCTATAAATTTTTTACCGGATGCGACAAAATTTTGTTTTACAGATGCGACATTTTGTGGTACGTCAACATATGTAAACTTCAAACTTTCCACAATGTTTTTGATATTTATATTTGAATTCAGAGCATGTATTTTGTACTGAAAAGCATCGGTGGCATTCATTGGCAAAAACGCTGAGGGATTTTTTTTATCAGCTTCTTCAAAACCGTCTATATCCGCTTCAATCAAATACCATGGGCTCCACTTGTTGTGATCGTAGTATCGAATGGAAAAATTTATGTCTTCGCCGGATGTGCCTTGATATTCCTGATGCCACTCGATCCCGAGACCTGTAAAAGCCTGACCGGTCTTTATTACTGGAGAAATATAAACCGCGTTTTGAAAAATATTTCTATTCAATGGCGTGTCCGCTTTTACTCCAATTATAAAAATAAATAAAAGCAGGAAGGATAGACTTATTCTGGCGATATAGGAAAGTGATTTAAAATGCATTTTTTCGCTTGTTTTTAATCTGAAGAAGAACAGAAGGATGTATAATAACAAAGATGATCGTGTAATTCTAGCATTTTTTTGACTTTCTCTCAATTATTTAATGGCTTTTGAAAGCCATTATTCTTTACTTTATTCCCATATGTTGTATAATAATGAATCATACGCAAATGACTTTGAATAAATAATATGTGGCATAAATTTCAAAATCCGAATAACAAATTTCAAACAAAGGTCAAATGTTTTAATTTTTAATATCAAACAGGAATTTTCAGCCCCCATCTTGACTTGACATTTGAACCTTTGAACTTTGATATTGAATTGACATTTGAAATTCGGATTTCGGATTTGATCATAGTTTTTCCTGAAATTTTATTCAAAGAAAAAAACGT
>CAZZPB010000039.1:0-2684 GCA_964655905.1 uncultured Candidatus Peribacteria bacterium | reverse complement strand
GTCGGGATATATCAAGTCTGGTGTTTTCCGGGTTGGTCAAATACGATCCTCACAAAAAGGGTTTTGTGGATGATCTGGGAGTTTTAAGCATCAGCGCCGATCGTAAGACATACCATTTTACTCTAAAAGACAAGCTCAAGTGGCATGATGGGCGCCCGCTAACCGCGGAAGACGTTTATTTTACGTTTCACGACATTGTTCAACATCCAAAATTTCAAAATCCTGTTTTAAGGCTTAACTTTGAGGGTGTTAACATCGCAATGATTGATCAAAAAACCGTCGAGTTTAGGCTCAAAAAACCAAACAGCTTTTTTGTCACAAATCTCAGCGTTGGCATAGTTCCAAAACATCTTTTGAGCCGGATTTCTGTCGAACAGTTGCCATCCGTATCATTTAACCTTAAACCAACGGGTTCAGGGCCATATAAAGTTGATGTACCTGTGGAAGCGCAGGAAAATGGCCTTCAACGTGTCAAGCTAAATGTTTATGAGGATTATTATGGAAAGCGGCCAAAAATCAAACAAATTCGTTTTTCTGTTTATCCCGATGTTGATCTGCTGTTTGACAAACTTGCGATGGTCAATGTGATTGCCAAATTGCCGCAACCAGCGCTTGTGTCCATCCAAAAAAAGAAACGTTTTTCGTTAATACCATATACATTGCCTCAATATACGGCAGTTTTTTTCAATCTTCAGCATACTCTTCTCAAAAAAGAAAAAATCCGTTTAGCCCTTTTAAAAGCCATTGATAAGCAGATTTTTTTACAGAATTTTCACGACAAAATTGCCATTGATACGCCGTTGCTTGAATTGCAACAATCGCAGTGGATTTATAAACCAAACCTCACGGAAGCCAAAGGGGCTCTTTTTGACAGTGGTTTTAAGCAAAAACAGGGGCAGGGCGATTATCGAAAAGATGCACAGGGCAATATCATTCAATTCACTCTTCTTGTGCGTTCGTATGAAGGGGGAACTGCCCAGTTTGTGGAGGTCAAAAAGCTGACAGATTTTTTGACAGAAAGTTGGAAATCCATTGGTGTTAAGCTGGAAATTGAAGCCGTGGATGACGATATTTTTAAATCCAGGCTTCAGGCCAGGCAGTACGATATGGTTTTGGCGGGTCAAAGTCTTGGCTATAATTTCGATACATATTCCTATTGGCATTCCAGCCAGGCTACTTCGAATGGTTTAAATTTATCCAACTATAAAAGTTTTGCCGCAGATCAGCTTATTGAAGATATCCGTGACACTTTTGACAGCAAAGAAAAGGACAAAAAACTAAAAGATTTAGCAAGGGTGTTTGCGAAGGATATACCGGCGATCTTTTTATACCGGCCACAATATAATTTTGTTACGGACGGCAAATTAAAAGGAATTTCACTCGAAAATATGGCTTTCCCAAGCGATCGTTTTGCAAATGTGGCATCATGGTATTGAAAGTATTGAAAAAAATCTTTTTTTCCTGCTATATTGAACAGTGGCTGATGCTAAGAATTCTTAGTGCTTAATTCTTAATTCTCAATTATGCAGGTTGTTCTAACACAAAATATCCGTTCACTTGGGCATAAAGGTGATGTAAAAAATGTTAAAGACGGCTATTTTCAAAATTTTCTCCTTCCAAGAAAAATGGCAATGATAGCGACTCCTGCAGCATTAAAACAGGCTGAAGAAATGCGCAAACGCGAGATTGTCGGGCATGAGCGTATTCGTGAACATGCGCAGGAATTGAAAGGGCAAATTGATACCGTAAAAATTACGATCAAGGCAAAAGCCAAAGGCGATAAACTGTATGGCTCAATTACTGAGCGTGAAATTATCAGGGCGCTTGAAAAAAAACTCAATGTACGCCTTCAAAAAGAGCATTTATTGCTTTCTGAGAACATAAAAGCGGTTGGAACCTATGAAATTCCAGTACGGCTGGCGGAAGGCGTTGAAGCCAGATTTGTTTTGGAGGTGAAAAATGAATAATCAAAATGGCAGCAGTTTGTTCCCGGAAGAAAGTCCTGGGAAGATTTTAGCACTTGATTACGGTAAAGCCAAAATTGGCGTAGCCATCAGTGATGCGGAGCATACCATGGTTTTTGGCCGCGGTGTTATTGATTGTACCAAAGGCCTTAAAGGCTTCTTTGAGCAAATGCAAGTATGGTGTAAAGAAGACAATATTACTACGATTGTCATAGGTTTGCCTTTTGATTTGGATGCCCGTGAAACAACACAGACTCGGCTTATTCGGCGTTTTTCGAAGAAACTTGAAGATTTCCTTGGTACGGCAGGAATACATGTTTTCATAAAGTTTGAAGATGAATCTTTTACTTCTTTTGAGGCAGATGAACATTTGGCGGAACTTGGATTTAAAACAAAAAGGTCAAAAAAGCACGAAGATGAGCTTGCGGCTGTTTTGATTTTGCGCAGGTATTTAAAACGTAAAAAATAAGGTACGCACATAAGCGGAAGGCTGGGTCTCGTCCCGCCGCAGCGGGATCCCCCGCTAAGCGGGGTGATGGGTTCCCAGCCTGAAGCGCACGAATGGGAAGGGGGCCCCCGATCTAATCGGGGGTACCTGGGGGAAACCGTAGGTTGCCCCCAGATCAAGAGGAGGTGGAAGCCAGATTTGTTTTGGAGGTGAAAAATGAATGAATATGAAATAGCGCCGCAGGTTGGGTCTCGTGGGTTCCCAACCGAAGG
>CAZZPB010000038.1:0-2599 GCA_964655905.1 uncultured Candidatus Peribacteria bacterium | reverse complement strand
ACTGCGGATCAGATGCTGCTCGTTTCTGATACTGCTCTTCCAATTGCGACTTGCTTTTGCTCCAAGAATCTTTTTCGCGGACAATAAATTTATAATTGTTGCATAGTTGTTTTTCAAAAATGCCGCGCGCAGGAATTTGATCGCTTTTTTGGGCTGTTACATTGAGTTTTTCAGCAAAATAACGTTGGAAATACTCTTCCGCCAAATCACGACGTCCCAATTCACGATATTTCCTGGCTAAAGCTAAAAGTCCGCTTTTGCCTTTTTCTTCTTCGAAAACATCAGTCAAACAATTAAAATATTTATCAACCGGATACGTTAATTTAAGCGATTCAGCATTATAGGCATCGGCAAAATCTAAATATTTGCCTCCTGTAATACCATCACGAATCTTTTGAAGCATATCCGCATACTCTTTTTTACTGCCTGGCCCTGAACCATATTTATGTTCTGCAAGTTCCGGACTGCTCAATGGCTTTATGCTCTTAAATTTTTCTTCAACAGAGGCCAGTTGTGCGAGAGCAATTTTTTGCAGCCATGTTTCGGCGATTTTCCGGTATGCTGTTTTTTGATTAGCTATTTCAACAGACGCATAAGGGCCAAATGTATTTTCATTAAGCCATTTTTTAAGCAATGTTTTTGCCTTGGCGGTTTCTCCGGCCTCAATCAACATTTGCGCGTCATAGATGTCTTTGTTGTTATCAAGCTGTTTATCAATTTTTTTGAGCATTTCATCCGTTCGCGCAAGATAGTCAACTTTTTTGGAAGCCAATTTTTTGTCCGCGTCCATTTTTGAAGCATCCTTTTCTTTAAATTCCTTCAAAAGTTTTTGTGCGACAACGATATTACCCTGCTCAAACAATTCTTTTCCAGCCCAGAATTTTTGTGTATATTCAGGCGCCGTAGCTGCTTCAAGATTTTCCTCAACTTCAAGGCTTGCTCTGGCCATTTCAGCCAATATTTTTTGTTTTTCATCATCAGATAGTTGATTGCCTTTTTCTGTGAATGATATTTTCCACCTGCCACTTTGAAGTTCAAGAGTCAGAGTGTCGGCGTATTTGGCATGAATCAGCGTTAGTTGAACAGCGCGACTTTTATTTTCAGCCAGTTCCGGTAGACGTTTTTCCAGCAATTTGTCGATTTCAGCTCTATATGCTTCCGGGAGTTCCGTATGAGACTGCAACATATTTTTTAAGCCAATACAGCCCGCATCACCATCCTTACCGATTAAGGCCTCATCGCAGGCTTTTAAAAGAATATCTGGATCGGCGCTGAATTTTTCAAAAGTCTTTTCAATTTGCAAAACCTTGTCATAACTTTCATCAGCAGATGTTTTTATTTCTTCCATTTTACCAATGACAACCATATGATCGCGATATTTTTGCAAAGTTTTCTGTAAATCTTTTGCCTGGGCCTCAATAACTTCAGCCATCGCGCGAATATCATTGCTGCTTGGTTTTTTAGCAACATCTTTTGTTTTATCCATCGTAGGTTTCCTGGTTTCAAACCAGGCTTTTCCACTTGCGGCGATAGTTCGAAGATATAAATCAATCTCGTTTTTGCCTTTATCAAAGTGCTTTCTGGCCTCTTTTGAGGTAATCTGAAAAGTTTTATCCATGTCCTGATACAGATTCACCTGATCAAAAAAAGTGCCGTCATATTGTTTAATCTTTTTAGCAAGCCCTTCTACATCCATCTGTTGCTCCAAGCCGCGCAATTTAATCTGGCTTGCGTCGATTTTCTGGTCTAAACCTCCGGCTTGTGATGGCTGTTCTTGCATTTGTTTTGGTTTTAATTTTCCATTTGCTTTAGAATGGTTTCAGCATCTTCGTTATTTGCCTGATCATCAATTTCTTTTGTTTGAAGCTGGAGTTTTTTGATTTTATTTTGAAAATTAGTCAGATAAAGGTTGTCTGGATCCTTCTTTAATGCTTCATGGATGTACTTTTCCATCAATTTATTTTTCCCTCGAATAAGCCTGTATATGCTTTTTAAGAAAGCAATCGGCAATTTATCCGTATTTGTAGTCCAATATTGCTTGTCACTGTCTTCCAGAAGCAGACTTCTTTGAACTTCAGCCTTGAATTGTGCAATAAAATCAGGGTTTAACGCCATAGGAAAAAGGGTATAATAATCAGGGAATTATACCATTTTTAGCCTGTTTTTTCTAGACTTCGTTCTCTTTCACGTCAAATGCGACATAGCGAATTGGTGAGGGGTTAGCATGTTGAGGCTGAGGTGTGGTCTTTCATAGTGATAATAATCGAGGAATTGTTTCACTTTTCGTTGGAGTTGATGAAGGTCTTTTTGGCTGTATTTAAGGTGTCCCAAACACTCTTTTCGGAGGATGCCGTTAAATCTTTCAATAAAAGCTTGCTCGTTTTTTCGATATGGTCGTGCCGTGCGAATTCTGCCGATGGAGTTCCGCGCTTTCTCTTGCCATTCAGCCTTAAATTCGGGCCCTCCATCGCGTTGTATCCCTTCTATTTTTCCAAAGAATTTTAATTGCGAAATGAGCGCTTCTTCTCCTGATTTTGCATCGAGTCTTTTTTTGAGGATCACACTGGCTTCGCGTGTGAACGTATCGATAGCTGTGAAA
>CAZZPB010000037.1:0-5098 GCA_964655905.1 uncultured Candidatus Peribacteria bacterium | reverse complement strand
TTTCAGATTATGCAATCGTCACTTTAGGCAGTCATTCAGCCCTGCAAATCCTAAAAGGAGCAAAGGATGAAGGTTTCAGATCCATTTGCGTCTGCGTAAAAGGCCAGGAACGTCCATATAAAAGCTATGGTGTTGTAGATGAGTTTATAATGATTGATGATTATGAAGACTTTTTTTCCGTTGAAAAGAAATTGATTGATCGCAATGCCATTCTCATTCCACACGGCTCTCTTATAAGTTACCTTGGCTGGAAAAAAATTCTGGAAATACGGATGATGCATTATGGAACCAAGGGCATACTGGAGTGGGAATCAAACCGGAAAAAAGAGCGTATATGGTTGAAAAATGCCGGCCTGAAATTGCCGAAAATATTTCACAAACCGGAAAAAATTGACCGGCCCGCGATTATCAAATTCCATGGAGCCAGGGGAGGATATGGCTATTTTATAGCTAATTCTCCCGAGGAATTTTATGAACGCATTCAAAATTATCCTGGAAGAGAAAATGGCTATGTTATCCAGGAATACATTGTTGGCGTACCTGTTTATACGCACTATTTTTATTCACCGCTTACTAAAGAACTTGAGGTAATGAGTTTTGACAAGCGTTACGAATCAAACGCGGATTCGATCGGCCGCATCGCATCAAAGGATCAGCTTGACGTTGGAATACGGACATCATACACAATCACCGGGAATATGCCCCTTGTAGTGCGTGAATCGCTTCTTCCGGAAATTTTTGAAATGGGTGAGAAAGTTATAAAAGAATCAAAAAAACTGGTTGATGCCGCGTCAGGAAAAATAATGAAAAAAGGCTTATTTGGGCCATTTTGTCTGGAGGCCATTGTTGACCCCGACTTGAATTTTTATGTTTTTGAAATTTCAGCGAGGATTGTTGCGGGCACAAATCCATATATTAATGGCTCTCCATACACCTGGTTGCGCTATAATGAACCCATGAGCACTGGCCGCAGAGTTGCCCGCGACATTAAACAGGCTATTGAGTCGAATAGTCTTAAAGATGTGTTAGGCTAATAATTATTACATGATTGATCATCAAAAAATCATCGATATTGTCAAAAATTATGATCCGAAAAACATCACAATTGGTGTTCTTGGAGGCCACAGCGGCCTGGATGTATGCCATGGAGCAAAAAAATATGGTTTTCGCACAGTAGCCGTATGTCAAAAGGGTCGTGAAAAAACATACAATAAATATTATGCTACACGGCAGGGTGGCATAAATAATGATGGTATTGCGGGCACAAAGGGCTGTGTTGATGAGATCATTCTTGTGGATAAATTTGCCGATATTGTTCAACCGCAAATTCAAAAAAAATTGCGCGATCTCAACACAATTTTTATTCATAATCGTTATTTTTGGGTCTACTTTGATTTTAGTAAGATCGAAAATGATTTTCTTGTACCCATTTTTGGAACCCGTGAAATGGTAAAATTGGAAGAGCGTGACGTCGCAAATAATCAATATTATCTTTTGAAAGCAGCGGGAATTCGCATTCCTAAACAGTTTTCTTCGCCAAAAGAAATTGACCGCCTGGTACTGGTGAAAGTCAGTGAAAATCTGCGAGCGTATGAAAGAGCTTTTTTTCTGGCAGCAAATTATGAGGACTATGAGCGAAAATCGAGCGAATTGCTTGAATCAAAAATTATCAACGCAATCAGCCTTGGAGCATCTGTTATTGAAGAATTTATTGTCGGCGCGCCGGTGAATTTGAATTATTTTTATTCACCGCTTAATGATGAAATTGAACTTATGGGAACCGATATACGCAGGCAGACCAATCTTGATGGACTGCTGCGATTGCCCGCACATGAACAGATGGCTGTTTTACAATATTTGAAGCCGCGCATGATTGAAACCGGCCACGTCGCCGTAACCATGAAAGAATCACTGATTGAAAAGGCTTTTGATTTGGGGGAAAAATTTGTCGCCACCGGTAAAGCATTGGCGCCGCCGGGCATTATTGGTCCATTTGCGCTTCAGGGAGCTGTCACCGCTGAAGATGGCCGCGAAGATATTGTGATATTTGATGTCAGCATGCGCATTCCTGGTTCGCCCGGAACCCGTTATACTCCTTATTCCGGCTATCTTTATGGAGACAGTCTTAGTTATGGTGAACGCATTGCCATGGAAATTAAGGCGGGAATTGTACAAAAAAAACTGGATTTATTAGTCACATAAAAATATGAAAGTGATTTTATTGGCCGCGGGCCGCAGCAAACGGCTACAACCCATTGAGGATAAAAATTTTCTCTCTTTTTTGGGGAAACCCCTTATTCAGCGCCAGCTTGAGCAATTGGCTGTTGTAGGACTGAAAGAAATTATTGTTGTTGGAGGCAATCACAATCTAAAAAATCTGCGTAAGCTTGCCCCGCCCGGGCGGGGTCCCACTGAGGCGGGACCATACGCCGGGTGTCATGTAAAAATTGTGGAACAAAAAAATCTTGATGATGGCATGGCTGGCGCTATTTTGAGTGTTGAAAAATATGTAAAAGATGATGATATGCTTATTGTAAGCGCACAGGACGTTGTTGAAGCGGAAGCATATCAATTACTTATGCGCGCAGTGCGAAACAACAAAAATATTGACAGTTTTCTCGTCGGTAAAAAGGTTAGTTTATATTTTCCGGGCGGCTATCTGAAAGTCAAAAAAAATGGTAGGATTTCTGGCATTGTTGAAAAACCCGGCGCCGGAAAAGAGCCGAGTTCAATGGTCAATCTGGTTATTCATTATCATCGAAATACTAAAAAGCTTTATGAGTCTTTACGAATGGTAAAACCGCATAAGGATGACTGGTATGAAACCGCACTGGATCTTCTCATTAAAAAGGGCGAAAAAATAAAAGTAGTACCATATAATGGCTTTTGGCAGCCAATAAAATATCCGTGGCACGTTCTTTCCGTGATGGATTATTTTTTGGAGCATATTGAACAGATTTTTCCACGGGGCCGCGTTGGCAGAAAACCGGCAGATGTTGCAAAATCCGCTACTATCCGCGGAAAAAATGTTTATTTTGAAGATGGCGTCCGTATTTTGGATAACGCCGTTATTATTGGCCCTGTATATATTGGAAAAAATACTGTTATTGCCACAAATGCTTTAGTGCGTAACTCGCATATTGGCGATAATTGCGTGATTGGTTTTGGATCTGAAATAGCGCGCAGCTACATCGGCAACAATGTATGGACACATACCAATTACATTGGCGACAGTGTCATTGGCAACGATGTGTCTTTTGGCTCAGG
Organism: uncultured Candidatus Peribacteria bacterium; assembly: GCA_964655905.1. Taxonomy (GTDB): domain Bacteria; phylum Patescibacteriota; class Gracilibacteria; order UBA1369; family UBA1369; genus CAYHVY01. The sequence continues at coordinate 1,831 of CAZZPB010000037.1, read as the reverse complement.
CACCGTTACGGCCAATTTACGTCTGGATGAAGACACAATTAAGACTTTTGTTCAAAATGAAAAAATTGATACGGGCCTCGTAAAATTCGGCCTTGTTACCGGCGATCATATTCGCTGCGGCGTGAACACCAGTTTTATGCCTGGCATAAAGATCGGCCATAACTGTTTTATTGGAGGCGGCATCACCGTCAATAAAGACATTGCCGATAATCAATACGTTTACGGCAAATCCGAATTGATAATAAAAGAAAATCAGGCCCGGCAAAACAAAAATGGTCAAATTATTTCCCCGCGCGCAAACCGGCGAATGACCTCCGGATAGCATTTTTTCTCTAAAGCCTGGACTTTTTCCTTTAGACTTTGGGGAGTTTCTTTAGACCCGATTTTTACTTTTTTTTGGAGAATGATTTCGCCCGTGTCCACCCCCTCATCAACAAAATGGATCGTACAGCCGCTTTCCTTTTCTTTTGCTTGCAAGATTTCTTCATGAACATTTGATCCAAAATAACCTCTACCGCTAAATTTTGGCATAAGAGCGGGGTGAACATTGATAATGCGCCGTGGAAATTTTTTTACAAAACCGGATGATAAAATCCTCATATAGCCGATTAAAACCACCAGATCCACATCATGTTTTTTAAGCACATCAGATAATTCCTGGTCATATTCTTCACGACTTTTCCCTTTCGGATCAACAAAAACGGCTTTAAACCCCTGTTGCTGCGCCCTTTGCAAAGCAAAAGCATTTTTTTTGCTGCTAACGACAATGGCCAATTCAATACCCGGCATCTTTCCGGCCTGCAATTCATCAATAATGGCTTGCAAATCAGTTCCCTTTGTTGAAGCGAGCACTCCAATTCTATATATTTTTTTGTTCATACAGTGGCGAATAAAGACATTCTTTTTTTCTCATGATTAAACTGTTTGGATTAATTTTGCGCTGTGAAAAGACAACAGGCGCGTTTCTAATAATCACGAAAGGTGTTCTTTCAATGCTTTCCCCCATGACAAGATTGGCTGCAGTGGCCAGATTATCAGCAACGGCCTGCCGGGTAAACTGTAATTTTTTTTTATATAAATCTTTTTGGCCACGAAGATCGCGGACTCCCTCAAAACCCGCATAACCAAGAGCTATTGCGCTGGTTCCTTTCCGCAGCGGCGCGCAAAAAGAATCGGCAATAATAATACCCATTTTTTTTAATCCGAATTTTTTCTTTATGAAGTTTACAAGTCGTTCCGAGGCCAAATAAGGTTCTTTTGGCCATAAAACTGCATGATTTTTTGGAACATTTGAACGGTCAATTCCAGCCCATGGAGTAAAAATATTTTCTTTCAGCGTCAAAGTAGGTGACGGTTTTAAATCGTCCCCTAGCTTGCCTTTCCCAATGATTTTGTCTGCTTCCCGCTCAACAAGTTTGTGAAATTCTTTTTGATTTTTGATTTTTCTAAGTCTGTTTTGTGTCATCGCCAGCACTTTGGAAGCAATGACAATAATGTCCCCCTCCTGAATTTGATGACTTTTTAGTAATGCTGTAAGAACTGTAATGATATTATCATTTGTTGTAATTATTTTTGATTTGATGGCTTCTATAAGCATTTTTTATAATATTTGCCTTTAAAGTGGTTGCCCCGCCAAGGCGGGGCGTTAATTTCTTAACAAGCCCTTTGGGCTCGTCTCATGTAATATTATTGGATCATACGTTTTCTTCTTTGAATAAAAATTCAGGAAAAACTATGATCAAATCCGAAATCCGAATAACAAATGTCAATTCAATATCAAAGGTTCAAATGTCAAGTCAAGATGGGGACTGAAAATTCCTGTTTGATATTA
>CAZZPB010000036.1:0-13578 GCA_964655905.1 uncultured Candidatus Peribacteria bacterium | reverse complement strand
ATCAAAGTTCAAAGGTTCAAATGTCAATTCAAGATTGGGACTGAAAATTCCTGTTTGATATTAAAAATTAAAACATTTGACCTTTGTTTGAAATTTGATATTCGGATTTTGAAATTTATGCCACATATTATTTATTCAAAGTCATTTGCGTATGATCCATAGCTTATTATGACTCAAAAATCGTCTTTTATCATCTGCGGCAATTATGGCGCCTCAAACCTTGGGGATGAAGCTATTCTGGAGGGTATTTTAACCATTATAAGACCGTTTTCTACAAATATTACAGTCATGGGCGCGCGGCCTTCCCGGACCGCAAAATTTCATCATGTGCATGGCGTTGGGCTTATTCCCTGCGGTTTTCGCTCTTTTTTTAGAGCCGTTTTTACACTGGAACTGCTTAAAACCATTCGTGCCATGCACAGCGCGGATGTTTTTATTCTGGGCGGCGGCGGGCTTTTCAGCGATGAAAGCCCATACGCCATCATCATCTGGTTCATTCAGGCTTTGTGCGCGAAGCTTTTTAAAAAGCGGATTGTATGTTTGGGCCAGAGCATAGGCCCTTTAAGGTTTTTCTGGAGCCGTTTTTTGACAAAAAAAGTATTTAAATGGGCCACATTCATTAGCGTGAGAGATGAGTATTCAAAAAAAATCCTGGAAAAATTTGGAATTAAACATGTTTTTGCCCTTTCTGATCCTGCTTTTTTGCTTGCCGGCAAATTTGAAACATCAAAAAAAATCACAAATAAAAAATATATTATTGTATCCCTGCGGCCATGGTCAAAGCATCTACAAACAAAAAATATAAAAATTCTGGCGCAATTTATAGATTGGATTGCTGTTAAATATGGTTTTACCATTTTTCTTCTGCCATTTCAGAATTTTCCGGACAACGATACAACTGTATTTGAAAGGCTTAAAACTCATTTGAAGAACAAAAAAGTTGTTCAATCACTCCCCTTCAATGAAGACTTTCATACAGCTATGAACGTTATATTCCATGCGGAAGCCGTTATTGGCATGCGTCTGCATTCAATTATTTTTGCCGCCCTGGCCCATGTTCCATTTTTGGCTCTTTCTTACAGCCAAAAAGTGCGCTCTATCGCGGAAGATCTTGGGCAGGACCGCTTTATTCTTGAATGGAATGATTTACAATTAAGTGATCTGAAACAAAAGTTTGCCACTCTTATTGAGCTTCGTCAGTCCATAAGCCAAATTCTTGCGGAAAAAGCCATTTTTATGCAAAAGAAGGCTCTGCGGCATTCTGAGGCTCTGGCAAAGCTTTAAAAGCTTTAATTGGCCGAAAACTCCTTCTTGTTCTGGGGGCAACCTATGGTTTCCCCCAGGGGCCCCCGATTAGATCGGGGGCCCCCTTCCCCTTAGCACGCCGACAGTTGGGGCCCACAAGACCCAACTGTCGGCTTATTCCGGATTGGCCGAAAACTCCTTCTGTGAATGGGGCAAATGCCATGTTTTTTAAGAGCGCGGGCGTGCCTGGAAGTTCCATAACCCTTGTGACGTTCAAAACCATATTTTGTGTATTGCAAAGCCAATTTTCGCATAATCCTGTCGCGTGTTACTTTTGCCATAATCGAGGCGCATGCAATAATCTTTATCTTTTCATCACCCTTAATGATGCTGCGCGAAGGGTAAGGCAATTTCCATTTTTCCCTTCCGTCAATGAGCAAAAAATCAGGCTTAAAAGCCAATGGCAACTCTTCCAACGCCCGGGTAAAAGCCAGGTTTGTCGCTTTCGTAAGGCCAAAAGTATCAATTTCTTCAACTTCCGCCATACCAATTCCATATACGGCATTTTTTTTTATTATGGCAAAAAATTTCTCCCGCTTTTTTTCTGTAAGTTTTTTGGAATCCTTGACTTCCTTCAGCCCAAAAACGCGTTTGCGTTTAAAAACCAGAGCACATGCCACCAAAGGCCCAGCCCAGGGTCCCCTGCCCACTTCGTCAATTCCACAAATAATTCCTTGAGTTGGAATGAATTGCATACTATTTTTTTTCTTCAGCAACTTCCGCCGCCTGGGCAACACTTTCTTCCTCAACAACAGGAGCCGTAGCAGCACTTTCCAAAGAAACGCCCATACCTTCAACAAGTTCAACATCTTTTTTGCCAAATTTGATATCTTTTTCACTCAAACCCCTCTGTGTTCGCAGGCGCGCTGATTTACCGCTAAGATCGCGCATATAAAACAGCTTGGCCCTGCGCACTTTTGGTGTTTTTCTGATTTCAATCTTTGCAATTATAGGTGAATAGAGAGGAAAAATTTTTTCGACACCAATGCCTTCAACAATTTTACGAACCCGCATTGTCTTACTTGGGCCGCTGCCAGCGTTAAAACCCATCACCAGGCCTTCAAAAATCTGGACACGCTCCTTTTCGCCTTCCCGAATTTTCTGATGAACACGGACAGTATACCCGGGCCGAATTACGGGAATTTTTTTGATTGATTGTTTTTCAATTTTTTGAATCGCAAGATGCATGTTGTTGTACTATAAAAAAATAAAACAGTTACGAGTTACGAATTACGAGTTACAGATTACGGATTACGAGTTACGAATTACGAGTTACGAGTTACGAATTACGAATTACGAATTACGTCTCCCCCCCTAACCATCCAATTTATTCATAGCAACCACATTTGTGGCATCACTCATAAGGTCATGTAGAAACTTGTCCTTGCATTGCCGCCTGTAAACGTAATCTTCCTTAGTGAGGACACTGTAGCGGACGGGACGTTTTGTTTCAAGTTCATTGTTGAAAAACTCTTCCAGCTTTTCACGATCGACTTTTCCAACAAGCAATAAATCTAACTGGCTTTCTTTATTGACAAACATTCCGGACAGCAACATTACATCTATTTCTCCAAACTTCATAATTTTTTTGCTGACATTATCCTGATCGCTTAAAGATTTGAGAATGATGCTGCGCAATTCATTGAATGCTATAAAATTTTTGTTCACGACGTAATATTTTTTGCGGTTCTGTTCCTTGCTTTTGAGCAACCCCAATTTCTTCAAATTATCCAGTTCCCTACGAACGGAATTGATCTGTTCTTCAAGCCGCCGTGTCAGTTCACGGATAAAAAATTCCTGATCAGGATTGAGAAGGAAAAGCGACAGGAGCTTAATGCGAGTATTGGAGGTAAAGAGTCGTTTAAGCATTTGATGTATACATATTTTATACAATTCGCGAGCACTGTATAAGTTTTTTTTCCACAATGCAAGTAGTGAACGGAGATCTGCCTTCATTACTTGGATTAAAACCGTTCCATACCTGAATATCCAATTCCAGAAAAAGATCATGAAATAAGGATTTTTTGCTTTGACATTGCCATAACATTTTTATGATTCTCCTGTAGCTTATGGTCGTGAATAATTTTTTTGTTCTTACGGTATTTTTGAGCAATAATATTTTTAATTAAGTGCATATTTTTTATTCACTTTTTTTGTTTTATTTTAGGGATAATTTAATTATTTGATTTTTTATTTTTAATCATATTGTATATATTTTTTATTCATAATCAATTGTGTATTTTTCACATCGAAAAAAGCGCAATAATGAATGCGCTTTACTTTATTAAAAATTATTTCACCATGAGCAGGAAATTGGCTATTGATCCCCTTCTTCATCTTTGTTTGCAGGGTGCAAAAGCTGCAAAACCAAACCCGTGTAGAAAATGCCTGTAATACCTCCAAGCATAGAAAGTCCCGCAATGATAAAAAAGCTGCTTGTTCCCGCAGGTAAAGCGGCAAATAAAAACATGAAGCCCTGGCACACGGTTCCAATATTCTCAAAAGCAAGAATGAGAATAAGAACGGTGGAAATAATTGACCCGGTGAGAAAAAAACCTTTCATGAGAGAAATCAAAGTGACCAAATGGGGCAACCCGAGAGTATTCTAGGGTTATTTTGTCATTCACTCAAGTACTTTTGAAATAATCTATCCATTTTTAACTTATTTTCAATCCTATGCTTGAGGTAAGAATTTTGTTCATATTCTTTGCGTATTTTTGGCTGCTCATTTTCGGGGTAAAGGCGGATGTTTCTTTCAATTTCGGCTTGCACTTCAGCTGGAACGATATGAATCTGTTCCTGTTCAAAAACTTTTGTGAGACCAAAACGGAGATTTAAGCGCTTTTCCGCTTCTTTACGCCTTGGTTCGCGCAGATCTTTGAGTTCTTTTTTGTTGGCTTCAAGAAAAGCTTCCAGGCTAACACCTTTTTGTTCAAGCTCCCCTTTAAATTCTTCAAGTAAGGAGTCAATTTCCTCTTCAATAAGGGTTTCCGGCAAATCTACGCTTGTTTTTTTGAGAATGAGCTCAAGGAATTCATTTTCTCGACGCATTTTTTCCTCATACTCTTTTTCACGCATAAGGTTCGTGCGAAGCATAGTTTTGATTTCATCAAGGCTGTGCTTTTCTCCCGTAATCTGCTCAATAGATTCTGGCGTCCAGGAGGGCAAAATGACTTCTTCCACTTTTTTGACGTCCACCCGAAATTCAACGGTTTTACCCTGAAACGGCTTGTGGAAATAATCACGCGGAAATTTGATTTTAAAATTCTTTTTTTCATCTTTTTTGAGCCCGACAAGCTCTTCTTCAAAACCCTTTACCAGGCTCTGTGAGCCAAGAATTAGGGGGTGGTTCCTGCTTTTCGTTTTTTCGAGAAATGCCCCGCCTTCATCGTAACCGTCAAAATCAACTTCAACCCGGTCCCCCATGGCAGCCGCGCGATCAACTTCCTGATATTTGGCATGTTTGCGCTGAATGGCTTCCAGGGCGTCCTCAAGGTCTTTTTCGGTAACGACAGGTTCATTTTTCTGGATTTTGACCTTCTCATAGCCGGAAACGCTCACTTGCGGATACACGGCGACTGTGGCTTCATAAACAAGAGGAGAATCTTTGAGAATGTTAATTTTGGGGCGGGACACAACGTTCAGTTTTTCCTTCAAAACAGCCTCGCTGTAGGTTTCCTGAAGAGCAATTTCCAGGGTGCGGCTTTCAATGACGCCCTCTTTTAGGTGCTGTTTAAGCGTCTCAGCGGGCACGTGCCCCGGTCGAAAACCCGGCACTTTTACATGCCGGGAGAGCTCTTCTACCGCTTGCTGTAGATATTTTGAAGCGCGCGCTTCTGGAACCGCGATGGTAAGCTTAACTTCCGATTTTGGCAGTGTTGTAACTGTAATTTCCATACTGGGTCATTTTATACGCGCTTTAGCTTTTTTCCAATAGGGTTTTGTGCTATAATTTTAAGAATATTTGAGGTGGGCAATTTAAAATCAAAAATGTTTATAAAACACATAAAAAAACTTGCAATCGAGCAAAACAAAAAAAACATGTGGTTCCCCGCGCGTCCTGTGTTTTTTAGTACAGTTAATAGACCATCAGGAACTTCGGTTGATGACCTGCGGGAACAAGAAACCATTGAAGGCTCAAAGGAGATGCAGCGGCGAATTGAAGGCTTTTATTTGAGCCAACCGATTGCTTTGCCTATTGAGCGGGAACGTCTGATAGCGCGTTTGGGAGTGGACCGCGCCACCGCGGCAACGTTGCAGCGGAGAAGACAACGATCAGGTGTTGCATTGCCAGATATTATTCTGGAAAAAAGAATTAACGAGGAACTGGCCCGCGTCGTGCATGAACAGGAAGAAATTGAACAGGAATCGCGCCCGTGGTGGGCAAAGCTGGGCCATAATATTGAGTCATTTGCCAAAAAATATGTCCTGCACCCTGTGGCTTTTGCGAGTTATACTTACAATCGCAATCAACGATCTCCTTTTGAAGATCTGAGGCTTTCTTATGGAGAAAGCAGAAATGTGGGGCACATGCGTCAACACGCCGCGAATCAATTGAGAGAAGCTTTTTTGCGTGACCTCACCCTCACTGATCAAGCCGACATAACTGCTGTCGCTACAAGATTAGGTCACCCGACACCAGCAACTGCAACCATTGATGAAATTTGTTCTGTGCTCATGCTGGCCGGACAACCTGTGCCGCCTGGACAGCCGAGACAAGCTACTCTGGAAGAAGTTAATAGCCTTCGTGATTTTGAAACAGCCGCTGGTGGAAGACCTTTTCTTGAGAACCACGATTTTGAAAGACTCCGAACTTTGCTGCAAACTGAAGTGCAGGAAAGAGGAAAAATGCTGAATGTCCAAATGTATGATCCGGGACGTTTGGGTAGATTTCTTGAGACTATGCGCACCGCGCCACCAATACCACCAGCCACAACAAATGTTGTATACAAGCTATTGACAGAACAGGTCTTAGAAAAAGACGCTATAAATATTAATAATTTGAAAAACGATCCGGAGGCGCAGGCGTTATTGTCCCACCTATGTTTTATTTACGAAAGCAATGGCGGAACAGACCTAACTCCTGTTCAGCGGGCGCTTGAAAAAATCAAGAATCAATTGCCGGAGGCAAAAATAAAGCCATCCGAAGCCGCGGAAGCAAAGGATGTGGAAAAGATAGACCCTCTTCTATCAAAAGCAGAAGAACAAAAAGAAAAAATTGTTGCTGCTTATGATCAAGCCGCAGGCTATAATATCGAAATGAATGACCTAAAACAGCAGGAACATAGCGCGCAACTCGCAAGTACATCCGCTGCAGGCAAGGCAGCGTCGAATACAGCAAACATTAATCTACAAAATGTGCAGCAGCAAATGAGAGACTTGGGACATACCCGACAAACTATCTTCAGTGCCGTAAACAACGAAGAAATCACGTATCGTAATTCGGTAAAGGCGTTAGTTGCAATTTTGTTGCGTATCCAGAATCCAAAGAGTCCGCCCACTGTTCCGTCCACTCCAGAACTAACACGACTTTACAATGGCGCACAGCACACAAACTCTAAGCCGCAGCAACTGTTTGTATCATTTAACCCGCCTGCTGCACCAGGAGCAGCGCCTGTTGCAGTTAACCCAACGGCAGGCGCACTGCAAACACATATTGTAACAGATTTGACCCCGGGTTTTTTCAATACTCTCTCCGCCGAAATAAAAACTCAGTATAAAACTCTACATGGGGACCGTGAACGTATTGGTTCCCGCCACACGCTGGTTTTACTGATTGAGGACTATTTAGCTGAAAATAATATCGGTAACCCCAGCAATCGGAGAAATATGGCTGTGCTTAAAGCAAATGAGGCTGTCGCGGATGCCGGCACTCTTGACATATACCGCCATGGCAACCGTGAAGCGGCCAAACGCATGATTGGAGGAATTCAGGGAGCATGGGAAGGCACAGGAAGATGGTTTGCGTCAAAAATTGCTTCCAGTACCACCTTTAAAGCGCAAGACATTATTGATGTTCTTGCCACGCGGCCAGGGTGTGAGAAATTTGCGGGATTAAAATCAAATTTTTCGCAGGCGGAAGCGCGCCGCTACCTGGATTCCAAAGGAGTAGAAAAAAAAGAACTGGCCGTATTTTACGCCCATCTTACACGCGCCATGCAGGAATACAAAGTTGCCGATTTGGAAAATATCACCCTCATTTTACGTAATCTGCATGTTTATATTGAAACGCGTGAATTTATGAAATCCCTGGAGGATCCATCCGAGGAAGATAAAAAATTATCACAACATGCATATTTCACTAAATTGATGGCTCAAAAAAGCGAAAGCGAAAAAGAGCTGTTAAAATCCATTCAGGAAATTAAAACAGGGAAACAATGGAAGGATATACGGGAGGACATAAAAGAAAAAAAAGCAGCGGAGCAAGCTCAAAAAAAGGAGGAAAAAGACCGCAAGAAGGCAGAAAAAGAAGCCAAAAAAGATAAAAAGGAGGAAGCCGCAGAATCAAAAACAGAAGGTGAAAAACCTAAGGAGGGTGGTGGAACATCCGAAAAACAGGAAAAAAAATGGCCGCTGCGCAGAAAGCTGAAATGGGCTTTTGGCGTATCTACCTTTCCTTTATGGGGCCCGGCTTTTGGATTATATAAACTTTGGCAAGCCAATGTTTTCACTCCAGAAAAGCGTGCCAAGCTTGACGCAAAATACGGAAAAAATAAAGCTGAAAGAAAAGCAAAAAGGGCAGCGGCAGCGGCTGAAAGAAAGGCGAAAAGAAGCCACGGTAAAAGCGGCTCCGGGCATTGACATTAAACTTCAATTATCAATTTACATTTTTTAACCTCAAAACCCATGTTTTCATTGAAAAATTTCACACCGGATCATTTTGTTCAGGAAGTGCTGCGGGCCTGTAAATTCACCAATCTGCCTGAACAAGAAAGGTTAGAGCTCGAAAAAGGAATACATAAACGCCTGGCAGAACGCATTGTCGCTACGATCATGACTAACTTTGGCGATAAAGAGGCTCAAATGTACAATAAACTTTTTGAGGAAAATCCAAATATTGATGAGATAGAAGCCATTATTAGGGTTTCTTCGGATATGCCCGGCGTGGAAGAAAAAGTTGATAAAGCCATAAGCGGCCTTTTTGAGGAATTGACCTACGACGCGGATCAAATTGAAAAAACCATGCAAATGCGCAAATCTGCATAAAAAACTCGTTAAAAAACCGGTTTTCTGCTATAATAAACAGATTATAATGCCATATTTAAAATAAAATCGTATGCCCGATCAACTGCAAAAATATCGCGAAAAAGACAAAAAAAATGTCGAAGGAGAAGTCCAGCCTGAGGACGAAACTTTGAATTCACGTTATATTCGGGATTTTTTGCGAGTAAAAATGGGACTGGAAACCGGTCAGCCGGCGGATGAGGAATCGGTCAAGCGTGATCTGGATCATTTTGACGCGCATTTTAAGCTGAATACTGCCATTGAACTTGCCAGTAAAGAAAAAGATCTTAAACATAAACAAACTCAGGGAGAACAAGCCATTGTAGGGGTCTTAAGCAAGGCAAAGGAATACCTGGATAAAAAAGGCAAACCGGATCTTTTTGATGATACAAATCCAAAATCAGCCCTTTCCAACCTTGAACGTCTGACGAAAGAAAACAATGATTATACAAGGAGATTTCCGGAACTCAAAGAAGCCTATCTCACTCACAACATGGTTCGCACGTACTGTCGTAGAATTTTTGAGGTGGAACGTGTCGCGATCAAGAATAGGCAGGAACAGAAAACTGAAATCGGAGGGGATTTGAAAGCCGGATTTGCCGAAAAAATTAACGATATAAAGGACCATTTTGGCAATATGGGCAGTGTAGAAAAATTGACAATGCTTGCCGTGGCGGTCATTGGGACAGGGTTCTTCATGACATCCGACAGTTCACGGGTGGAAGACTGGAAAGAAAAAATTTTTGGCGCTATAAAAGTGGGTTTTGGCTTTTACGCGGCCAATATTCTTGTGAAGCTGTTTACAGGTAAAACGGCGACCAGCACCATCAGCGATTGGGCTTCTTCAACCGCGGGCAATGAAGATTTTTGGAAAAAAAGCTTTCACACTGACGCGGAAAAAGCAAAAATTTTGCAGTCAAGCATGATATATTTGAACGATCATGATTTTGTTGATCTGACAGAGCGCTATCAAAGAGCCAAAGCTTTAAATACAAAAAAAATCGAGCTTGCGTCTGTAGCTTCAAATGACATGACCCCTGAACAGATTTATACCGCTCTCGATGTCTTTTTCAGCCAATATGGCGGTGCCCGCAATCCTGATCAAAACGCCGTAAATTTGCGTAAACGGTTTCGCAATCATCAACCGCGGGCAAAATGGCTGGAGGTTGTTTCCACCATGCTTGTTGAGGACGGGCGTCTGGAATTTAAGGGCAATCTGATTGAACGCGCCGCCGATGAAATGGGCGCTTATATGACCTCCGCCTGGAACGTGGCAGCCGGAACAGCCGTTGGCGCTGCCGTAGGCGAGGTTGCCAGTGACGTCGGCGCTGGCACCAAGCAAGTTGTTGGCGCGACGTACGGCGTCACAAAAAGAGCAACAAAAGCGGTCTGGGGCGGGGGCATTGGCGCGACGAAAGTAGTTGTATCCGGAGTTGAGCTTATTGCCGCCCCTATAGCGTGGTTTGGCGACTGGTCCACCAAAAAAACGGCGGCTCTTTTAGGCCGTCCGCCGACAAAAGAAGAAGTGCGGGAATTTCAGCAAAAAAAACTGTTCAATACGCTGGTAGTGCCGCATGAACTCAACCGTAAAGCGAAAGAAGACGCATTAAAATCCAAGATGACAGAACATGCCTTGTCGCCTTCTGAAGCTGAAATTTATCTAACAATCATGCGTGCAGGTAGGCCCGATCAGGAACCTAATTTGAAATATCTTGGTAGAAAAAATGCCATTTATATGGTTATTGATAAAAATATGAGCCCAAAAGTTATGGAACTCGATGCATCATCGGAGGAATCAGTAAAACCCATACGGGACTCATCTTTGCAGGCAAAGGAATTTCTGAAACGACAGTATAATTTCAGTGATGATGAAGCTGAAAGGAGTAAAGTGGATTTTGGCATTTATGACGTTGAAAATGGCATATATAAGCTGTTTGTCCGTATGCCAAAGCCTGAAACTGTTGAGTCTAAAAAAGCTGCCACTAAGCACAAACAAAAAGGAGAGAGAGACACATTGAGCAAAGAAATTGCGGAAGAATAGATTATAAAATTTCGAAATCCGAATATCAAATGTCAAACAAAGGTCAAATGCTCCAATTTCGAATGTTAAAATAGCAACTATTTATCTCTGAATCTTTTGAAAATCGCTGAAAATATGAGAGTGAGTTCATGAGCTTCTTTGAAAAGTAAATGACATTTTTCTTTTTGAGCAGGTAATGCTTTTATGATGAGTTGAAGCCAATACATGGTTTCTTTTGCTTCTTTTCTGCAAAGGCCGATTTTATGGAAAAAATCTTTTCGTGATTCCGCCGAATCAGCTTCGTGATAGTTGGCTCCAATGCTCGTTCCTGATCGAATCAACTGGCTTTTTAATGGATAAATAACGGAATTTTCTGGCAACACCTTGGTGAATTCAATAATATCTTCCGCGAATTTGAGCGTTCTTTCAGCAAGATCATATTTTTTGGTAACATTTTTTGACATTAAAACTTCGGATTTTATCATTGAATTGAAATTTGATATTCGGATTTCGGATTTATCAAATCATATTCTTCTTTTATGAAATATATCTAAATTTTTCCTAAAATTTTATTCAAAGAAAAAAACGTACAATTCTGTATTGACATATATCTAATTTATTGCTACAGTGACGATCTTTTAGCAAATGGCTTTAAAGCAAAAATCAAAACAAAAAGGTGTCATATTTTTCTTCCCACTATGATATTCACCTTTTTGCATTTTGGAATTCTAATAGCAGGTTTACTTACTTCTTCCGGTTCAGATCAACAATTCGTCAACAGCTTTGTCCAAAAAAATATACAAAGTATTGCGCAAAGCCAAACCATTGAGTATAATCACTCCGCACCTTCGAACACAGTAAGTGCCAGGAAAGATGAAAATATGTACGCGCGCGAGCTTGATTCCCTTGGCATTGTGCGGCATTCCGGAACAAAGGCTGAATCGGAAAAGAGAGAAAATACTGATGAAAATCGTTCTTTGAATCATTGCAAAACACTTGTTTTCCGGACACTCAAAAGTTTGCCCGCGGAAGCAGTGCTTCATCTGAAAAGTTTAACCCTTCAACTAACCAATGACGGAAGAAGGGGTTGGGGCGGCGGTTCTACAATTATTATCCGCTGTCAGGGCGTAACCGATGAAGAACTTGTAAGCGTACTTGTCCATGAAATGGGACATATCACGGATACTGGCTTGCTTGCAGGCAATTCTGCTTCTGGGTCAAGTGAATTTCTGGATGGTAGTAACCCTGTTTACGCCGACGATCCAAGTCTGGAATTCTACCGAATTAGTTTTGAAAACGAGAAAATTCTAAAGAAAGAAAGCAGTTTAATGGATTTTGTTTCCGGCTATGCTGCCACCGATCCGTTTGAAGATTTTGCGGAAAGCTACAATTTTTATGTTCTGCACGGCGAAGAATTTCGGCATATGAAGGAGTTTAATCAATCACTCCAAAAAAAATATAATTTCTTAAAAATAAGAGTTTTTAAAGGGCAAGAGTTCTCTTATGGAGACCCGTCCCGCAGACCTGAGTTGTTTAATAGGGATTACGACACGACTGTTATCCATTACGATCTAAAAAAGTTTTTCGTGATGTAGTATTGTCCACAATATAAGGATTTTGATCCTTTCCAAAAATTTTAGGATACTAAGGCTTTTCTAGGGCGTTGGTAATCCTGAAACCCTTAAAACACCCTTTGCAAGTCGGAGGGTGTTTTGGTTAACTTCAATTTTTATCTGATATTGAACTCCCGCTCGAATCGCAAGAAATGGGCTTAGAAACTGGTAAAACAGATGATTTGGATAGCAAATTGATCGTCCTGGGGTGAACCGTTGGATTGCATTCAGAACCAGGATCATGGAACTCAAACAGTCCACCTTGATCGATAGCATAAAGCTGATTTTTCAGACGTACAATGTGGAACCGACCTTAAATTGAAGCTGTAGAAATGCCTTTAATACAGAGTTATTTTTTTTGTTTTAAAAACTCATATCTTAGTTCAAATTCAAAATATGAGTCATTGTTACCTTTTTCTTCATTTATAACAAAAGTAATATATTTGAATTTAGACATAAATGGCTTACCAAACAAAAACGGTGGATTATACTTTGCTTTAAGTTGTCTTACATAATTGATTTTATCGGTATTTTTTTTTATAAGTCTTTGGTCTTTAGTGGCATTTAACTTTTGCTCAAGAGCCGGCGTTTCACTTTGAAAACTTAAATACTCATCAAAACTTTTCTTGTTATCCGGCAAACAACAGGAAACCATTATATCCAAAAAATGCGAATCCAGCTCCGTTTTTAATTCAATTTCTATAGGGACAGGGTTAGATAAACACATCTTTCCACCTATACCTGCAGAGTCGACATATTTTTTCTTGTCATAAATTTCTTCAATTTTTATAACACCGTTTTGTTCCAAAACTTGAAGAAAGTCTATTCCTGCAACAATATTATCCGCCCCAGTGTCTAAAAGTCCTTCATAGCGAATACCTTGAAACCACCAGTTGATCTAGGGATAACCCACAGGAGTTTTACCTCTGGTTTCAATTTTAAAAGGTATCTTAATTACAGACATTTAATAATTCCAACAAATACTAGGGTCTTTCACCTGCTCAATAGCTGGATTTTTCAGCTTGCCTTCTTTTTCTAATTCCCTGGCTTTTTTAATAACTTCGTTTAAATCGTATGACAAAAAAATTGGACGCACGTCAATATTTCCATTTTTTAAATCGAATAGGGCGTACTTTCCGTAATCCTTTGTGTTAAGCTGGAGAGTTGGCATAGTAGCTTTGATTGTGTGACTCATAGTATGCTTTTTATTATGATAGCTGTCAAACTAGTAAGTTGTATAATAATAACATAAAAATGCCATTGATGTCTATGTACTGGATCATACGTTTTCTTCTTTGAATAAAAATTCAGGAAAAACTATGATCAAATCCGAAATCCGAATAACAAATGTCAATTCAATATCAAAGGTTCAAATGTCAAGTCAAGATGGGGACTGAAAATTCCTGTTTGATATTA
>CAZZPB010000035.1:0-3732 GCA_964655905.1 uncultured Candidatus Peribacteria bacterium | reverse complement strand
GGGTCCCCGCGAAAGCGGGGATACCTGGGGGAAACCGTAGGTTGCCCCCAGAATCGGAGTGTAGCGCAGTTGGTAGCGCGCAGCGTTCGGGTCGCTGAGGTCGTGGGTTCGAATCCCGCCACTCCGAATTGAAACCAACCGTAGGGAACCCCGCCATGGCTGCGTTCCCTACGGTTGGTTAACATGACTCGGCGAAAATATCTTGAGTTCCATGCTTTCAATTTTCCCATTTTTGATGGAGATTTCGGCATAGGTATGCTCTTTTTTCTTTTGATCCACAAGATTATATTCGTTGCGCCAGGTGTCTGTAATAATGATGCGGCGTCCATGAAAGGAAAAATCTTTTAAAACATGTATATGCGATAAAACAATAAATCTCCCTGATGGATGTGCCTTTAGCAGCTTCTTTAAATCAAGAAACGCTTCGCGATAAATAAAAGGTATTCCGCGGCGGAAAATAAACTTTAATATCGCAAAATATGGGATGCGGTAGGTCGGATCACCAAAATTAAACAGAGGATCAAGTAAAAGAATTTTCCAGATTTTACGACGAAAAAAATGTTTTATTTCCTGTTCAAAAGCAGGATTATGCTTAAAAGCCGCGCTCCTCGGTGACAACCGTTCTTCCCTATGGAACTTTTTTTTGACGGACATAAGGTGCTGACTGGAAATCTGGCTTCCTATAGGCAAATTAAGTATTTCTTCTCCGCGATATTCTATGATCGGCCGGCGCCAATCAAAAGCGAAAAATGGATCAATCAAATTGCCATGTTCAATATGCAGCGGCCCTTCATCAAAATGAAAAGTAAATTCAACCCTGTCATGTTGGCCCAACACAAGACGTAATTTAGTTTGTAACGCGGGCCATATTATGTCCGCGTCATGGTTGCCAATTACAAAAACAATTTTTGCTAAAGGATGTCTCATAAAATCCCTCATGGCTTCAAAAACAGGGCCGTGGAATGCCAAAACCTGTTCCAGTTTCCACATGGAAATTTCCTCGGTGATATAACGCGGATATTTACCAAGATAATCCATTTTAAGAAAATCAAAAATATCGCCATTTAACACGAGTGTTAGCGGTTTTGACTTGGCAAAAGTTTCAACAAATTTTAGAAATTTAACCAGCGTGTCATCATCGCAAAAATCGTCCATCTGATCTTTTTTCCCCATTTCAAGGTCGCTGATAACGAAAATATGTTTGTTTGATGTTTGCATGTTTTTTAAAAACGGTGATGACGTTTGAAACTGTATTTAATTCCGGCAAATAGTGATTGTCAATCATTATGCCCGTAGAAGCCCCGCCATCCAAATTCAAAACAGAATGTAGTCCAAGAGTTTTTAATTCGGGCGCCTGTTGAAGCAGACGGGCAAACTGAGAAAGCGACACGGCATTTTCACTATTAAAAAGGCTCTGCTTTACGGCAATGATAATGACATTTTCATTTTTATCAAGCCCGATAGCCGTTCTGCTGGCTTTTTGATTATTTTTATACCCGATTTTTATATTACCATTTTGATCAATCAGAACCGGTCCATTTTGTATCGCAAAAGAAAAATCTTTTTCAGAAATGTCATGCGCGGGATGGTACAGCCTGGCTTTATTGTTTTTATCGAGAGCAAAAATTCCGTTCAAAAGCTTCGCCTTTGAAAAATGATGAAGTTTTTTACCTTCACTGATAAGCAAACCAATTGTTCTGAAATTTTCATCAAAAAAACTGCCGTTAACCGTGAGCACAGAACCCGTGGCTTTGTGGATTTCCTGAATCGTTTTCTCCGCATTTTTATTTTGATAAATCTGAAAAACAAATTTTTCAGGCAGAGCGCGTACCAGGAAAAAATTTAGCGAAGACGGTTTTTTACCGTCGGAAGTATCAAAAATATCAATATCCTTATAATCAAGGCCGGAATCAACTTTTTGCCATTGATTTGATGTAATGTTTTGGAGTTTTTGACCTTCCTGCGGACGCAATATTGTATTATTTTCAGCCTTGCAGCCGGAGAGCGCAAAACTGAGTGTTAAAAAGGCCAGCGATACAAAAAAACAACGCTTCATGCTAAATCTTAATTCTTAAATTTTGCTTGCAAAATTTTTGGGCAGGGAGGGATTCGAACCCCCGAAGGCGTAAGCCAGCAGATTTCACATAATCCTATAGTTTCCTATAAGTGTGGACTATATCTTTACCTTTTTCGTTCATGAACGATTGAAGGTATTCCGGTATCTAGTCTCTACGGTGCCCCCACCTTGGCGGGGTTCCCACGGTGTTCGCATCTTTAAAATTAAAGGAAGCATTCACCGTTATCCCGGAATGTTCACTACAAAGTTTCCTTTATAGGCTGCCTTTTTGACAGTCTGCCCTCGTTGGCCGCTTGAGTACCTGCCCGAACTGTTTAACAAACTTTTACTTAGATCTGAACATAAAAATAATATTTTTTCAAGTAATCTCTTGTCACTATAGCGAATATGAACAACTCCCCATGGCATAATTCTTTTTTTAGTTCCGTCATTTTTTCTAATATATGGTTTAGTAAAATTATTAGCGCTTACATTCAATTCTTTAGACCAAAATTTTTTTAAATCATCAATATTTTGATTAGAAAAGCAATATAAATATAATCTCAATTTTGTTTCATCAATTTGACATATTTTTCTTAAAAATGTAATGAATATTTTTAAAACTCCTGGATTGGAATTCGCCAGATCAACAGTTGTTTCTGTCTTTGCACCCTCACCAAGATATAACATGATGGCCGCAGTAAGCAATTGTTTTTCTTGAAAAGAAAGATGTTCACGAAACCGAAACGATAAAGGAGAATAAAGGAGGCGAAGAGTCGAATTACGTCTTGGAATAGCATTTCTTTTTAGTGCATCATAAACTTGATTTAAAGATAATCCGAGTTTTTTGGCTATCTTTAACCCACTATTACCTTTGCAATATAAAACTGAAACCTTATTTTCCTGATTTTGGGTAATAAGTTTCATAAAAATATTTGAAACATCTTTTTGGAGCCGCCTCCCGGATTCGAACCGGGGACCCACAGTTTACAAAACTGTTGCTCTACCAGCTGAGCTAAGGCGGCATTCATGATAGACTTATATTAAACATAAATTAAATACAAGCCAATGCAAAAAACTCTTTCCGCATTCATCAAAAAATTTCCTCATACAGAAGCCAATAAACCGCTAGCGCCATTGAGCACCATTCATATAGGCGGCCCCGCGGATTTATACTACAAAGTTACTGACCTTGATGAACTGCCTCTGCTTGTTGAGTCAGCAAAACAATTGCAGTTACCGGTATTTGTTCTTGGGGGAGGAAGCAACACCATTTTTGCGGATAGTGGTTTTAGGGGACTTGTAATTCATATTCAAGCCAAAAAAATCGCAATGGAATCTTCTTACCTTGCGGCTGAAGCAGGCGCGCTGCTTGCGCAGGTAATTCAATTTGCTCTTAAAAATAGTTTTTCCGGCATGGAAAAATTAATGGGGCTGCCCGGAACGATCGGCGGCGCCGTCCGCGGCAATGCAGGCGCCTTTGGTGTTGAAATAAAAGATGTTTTTGCCAAAGCGCTTATCTATACTCCTGAAAAGGGCCTTTTGGAAGTTGACAGGAACTACATGAATTTTCAATACCGTTTTTCGATCATCAAAAAAACAGGAGGAATTATTTTAAAAGTATATCTTGTTTTAGAGAAAAAAGACTGCAAAAAAGAGCTTGAGGCGGCGCTGGA
>CAZZPB010000034.1:0-2661 GCA_964655905.1 uncultured Candidatus Peribacteria bacterium | reverse complement strand
TGCGGTGGCTTCCCAGCTTTAAATCTTCATCATATCCTGCCGTTATAATTTCTGCATCTTTGAGTTTAAATTTTTTCATTGCTTCCAATAGGCCTGCTATTTCACGTTCACGATTGGCGGCTGTCAGCTCCCAGCAAACATTGATAAGCTTGGTGATTTTAGCGCCTTCTCTTATAACAAAATCGACCTCGTTTTTTTCTTTCCAATAAAATATCTCCTGCCCCTTTCTGCGATATTCCAGATATACGATGTTTTCAAAAATTTTGCCCAGGTTTTCCGAAAATTTCAAAGCCACGGCCGGATAAATACCGGAATCAATAACATATATTTTATGCGGATTACCTTTTTGTTGAGTGAATGAATATGAAAAGAAATCCGTTTTCTGAATGAGAAAAACCTCTTCAACGTATTGAAGAAATTTATTAGCGGTCGGCTGGGAAATTTGCTGTTTTTTTGAACTTCTATAGCCGGAAAACGGTGTGGTAATGTTGGTAATAAGATTGAGACAAAACTCTTTTAATTTCTTCACATCCCTTACTTCGTAACGCTGAACAATATCTTTTTCGATAATTGCCGAATAATAATCTTTGAGCAGGCGGATTTTATCCCGCTCTTCATCCGTGAGAACTATTTGCGGAAATCCTCCGAACTGCATATATTCATTAAAAAGATTGCGCAGGGCCGGTGACCCCTTGCCCGTGAAGTTTTCCATTTTTTTTTCCTGCGCTTTAAACTGAAGGAATTCGTAAAAACTTAAAGGGAAAATTTCGTTGGAATAAATTCTGCCGGTTAAGGCTGAGCCAAACTCCGGTGAAAGCAGTTTTGAGGAAGATCCGGTAATGTAAAATTTTATATTTTCACCGCGATCGTAAAGCCCGCGTACAAATTTTTCCCATCCCGGCAACATTTGCGCTTCATCCAGTACGATAAAAATTTTGCCCTGTGGACTAAATTTTTCCAGATAGGCATCGTAGATTTTTAGAAGGAATTCAATATCCAGGCAAGCGCTAAAAGCCGGTTCTTCAAAATTGATTGCCAGGGTATTTTCTTTGGGCACACCGCTTTGAATCAGCTTTTGTAAAACCTGTAAAAGAATTGTTGATTTTCCTGATCGCCTTACCCCTGCGACAATTGATGCTTCTTTTATGTTGCTCTGTCGATAAAGCTCGTCCACGTAGCGGTCGCGAACGATTCCCGGTTTTGGAGTCCTACTCCAAAAATTCCAGTAATCCAGAATTTCAATTATTTTTGAGTTTGGAAGAGTTTGCATGATGTAAATACTAAATTATAGTTTAGCATAATTCATTATAATACTAAACTATAATTTTTAAAAGCAAAAAGGAGAGGGCTTATTGGCCTGCGGTGGGTTTGTATATTCAATGTCACTCACGATTTTACTACTAATTTACTATAAAAATCGTGAGTGTCCTTGAGGTGGTTGGCCCGGCTGATTAAGAAAAATTTAGAATGTTTTAACGTTTTTTTAATGTTTGGTTGCTATAATTGAGCGGTAAATTGCTCTTGCCTATTTCATGTAAACTTTAATTGACATCAAATATGTATTTCATGTAAACTTTAATTGACATCAAATGAATTCACTCTTATTTATGGCTTCCAGAAAGGAAAAAATCATTCATTTCTTGAATGAGCAGATTGCTCAGGCTGAATTTAGGGCTCAGGCTTATGTTTTTGATGAAGAGCACAAGCGACGACCTCAACGTAATGTTTTTATTAGAATTAAAGGTTATTTGGATGCTTTCTTAAAAGGCGACGGCGGTGTGCGATGGGTGACTCTGACAGGGCTGAGGGGTGCGGGTAAAACAACTGTTTTGTCACAGGTGTTTTATGATGTTAAAGAAAAGGAGGCCTATAAACTTTTTCTTTCGCTTGATCAAACCAGCCAGATTTTAGGAGTTGGTCTTGATGAAATTATTACTACTTTTGAAGATTTGATCGGGAAATCTTTGGAGTCACTTGATAAACCATTGCTGCTGTTTTTGGATGAAGCTCAATACGATCCAAAGTGGGGTATTGTGTTGAAAACCATTTTTGATCGTTCACATAAAGTATTTATTTTTGTGACCGGATCGGCTGCCTTGTTGATGAACAGCAATACGGATATTGCCAGAAGGTCGGTGAATGAAAAATTATTCCCTTTGAGTTTTACCGAATATCTTAAAATAAAACATCAGAAATTTGAGATAAAAGGTTTATCCGCCAACATTCGTGAAGCTTTGTTTTCTTCGGAGACAGCCAAGCAAGCTTATGATGAATTGTTTGAGCTTGAGAAAAAAGCCAATGAGTATTATTTGGGCGTTACCCGTCATGAGTTCGATAAATATTTGCATTATGGCTCATTGCCTTTCATGGTCGTATCAAATAACGAAGCCATCGTTTACGATCAAATTAATAAAACGTTGGATCGGGTAATTAGCGGAGACATTTTAAGTACCGGGCGTTTTGCGTCTGAAATTATTTCAAAAATTTCGGGAATACTTTATGCGGTTGCAGACATGGATGCTTTTAATTTTTTAACGATCGCCAAGAATTTTGATATTAGCAGGCCGAAAGTTGCAGAGATTTTTGAGGTTTTGGAATATACCGAAATTTTGCAGCGGATTTATCCGCACGGTTCACACCACAATCAAGTTTCTATCACCA
>CAZZPB010000033.1:0-15078 GCA_964655905.1 uncultured Candidatus Peribacteria bacterium | reverse complement strand
AAAAGATATAGACTATTTATATTAGGTTTTAGAACAACAGTATTTTGCCCCATACAAAAAGGTTCATCTGTGTTCACGTAACTTATGACTCCGTAACTGCCCACTCTGCTTAGTACAATATCATTACGTTGTGGTCTATATTTAGCAGTAAATTCTTCAAAAATATCCTCGGTTACTTTTTGCGTTTTGTCTAAAATCAAAAATCCTGGTTTTATATCGGCAACGCGTACCATAGCGTATCCGTCTTCGGAAAAATCAGGAGTTTGATGAAGAGAATCGATTATGTTTGCCACTTCGCTTAATTTCACCACCTCCCACTCCTCCGGAATCTCACCAAGCTCGCTTTGCTTAAATTTTTTATGTCCGATTCCTTTCGTCAAAAGCTTTTGCATCAAGCCTTTTTTCAGTTTCTCGGTTTGTTCAATAATCCGCTCCACTTTTTCAATTTCCTCATCGACTTTTGAGAGGATGGCGGCGATTTTGGTTTGTTCAAAAGAAGAAGGAAGCAGTATTGGGTACTCAATTAGATGAGGTAGTCGTAAAGATTTTACAGTTGAACCAACAGATACTTTTTCAAAATATTTTTTAAAATGATCGATATTATAATAGATAAATTTAGGGATTATTCCATTTTTGAAATTATAAGCTGCGTAAGCGCGTTGATGGAGATCAAATTTACCAGTGAAAAATTTTGGCACGAATTCTGCACCTTCACCTGGAATAATGATAGCTTCGCTATCGAAAAGATATTTATTACTTCGTTTAATTTCCGATGAGCGATCAAATAAAGGATAATCCCCATATTCTTGCGCATCCTGTGAATTTGTTTTTCCGTTTTTCACATCGGCAATTGCACCTAAAGTTGATATTTTCCACCCCACCGGTATTTGTTGAGTTTTTATTGACATTTATTGATACAAATTGATATAATTCAAATGTAAGATTTATTCTTACTATTCACGCGATCCCGCCACTTGTGGTGGGATTTTCGCTATATGGCCGATTTTTTTTGCCATATCATCAAATAGCGTCAATGTCCTTTCTTTAAACAGCAAAGCTTCACTGACGGTCTTTTTGATGTATTTGACTGGTTTTGATTTTAAAATAGCACCAGTTTTTCGTATACGCCTGTGAAAACCCAGTGATCTCTGTAAATTCCTTTCGTCCAAGCCATAATAAATTTTCACCTCCTTCATTCCGGGAATCGCAAAAAGTTCAAATACAATATCCTCAAGCCTGAATCTCCATTTCAAGACCCTTTGCCAATGAAACATGTTGGATAAATCAAGATAAGCCACTAAAGCAGTTTCTTTATGAAGTTCCACTTTCCACCCAGCCGGTATTTGTTGAGCTTTTATTGACATTTATTGATGCAAATTGATATAATATAGTTGGAATTGCTCTTGATCTGAACTGTGGTGTTTATCACCGCGTTCCCCCGAAAGGGGATAGGATCAGGAGTTTTCTATTTTAGGCCAGATTTGCACATGTATCTCTCTATGAGAAATCATTTTCCTGAACTTGTTAGCTTCTTTTCGTTTTCCGCCGATTGATCGATTAATAACTCCAGCCACATAATCAGCCAGTTGAAGGAGATTATTACCTGTTGATCGTTGCATCTTGATTTTCTTGATCACCTTATTCGAATCATTCATTTTACCTTTCAAATATCGTTGCAGTTGTTGCCGAAAATCCTTATTCCCACTTTCATCGATAACAATAATGGCATTAGTCAGTTTTTCTTTTGCGTTTTCAAACACAAGGCTACATGAATATTTATAAAATGAGCGTTTATCCCTAAATCCATCGCCCCAAAGTTGGGTTTTATTCATAACTATACCGTAATAGAAAAAACTATACGGCGAAACCGCCATTAAAAAAGCTTCTCTTACTTTGTTTGAATTATTTTTGAAATGGAATTCATCTTTAGATCCCCACCCAAGCTCTCTTTTGAGCAATTCTATCCTTTGATCGCAAGCAACAGCTTCATCATTTTCTTCAAAAACAACCAATGCCACTATAAAAAACTTACTTGATCCTTGTCCAATTTTTAATCCCGGATCACCTGATTCATCAATAAAAATAAGCATATAAGTTAGTTGCTTTTAAGATCCAGCAAGTCCATCACAAACTTGTGCATTTTTATAATGGTCGTTTTGGAATATTCAACTGTTTTTTGCGCTTCTTTTATAACGGATTCATCAATGTACTCTCGCATGAAAGCCATTGAAACATAGCCAAAATCTTGTCCGCGATTGTATGCATGCCGAACGAGCTGCGTTATCATTGGGTCATCATTAAACTGCTTGATATTTTTGCTAATGATTTCGTAGGTCAGAGGGTTGATTGAAACCTCAACTACTACAAAGACACGAGATACTTGATCGTCTAAAATCCTTGTTTCAATGATGAGTTTGGCTTCGGAATAAGGCCCCTGCTCGCCCCAAAGCTGATCGCGTTGTTTTTGAGTGAGTTTCATGTTTTCTTTTTAAGAAATTTCTTCGTTTCCTTATCAAAATCCGACTCAAACTGCTTGTCCTGCATAACCCTGAATTTTTCGTATTCTTTTTCGGCCAATTCTTTAGCAACCTTTGCCGATTTCATCCCGATTCAAATAGTTTTTTGCTATTGAAACATCCGACTTCAAAATTTTGCCTTCTGGTGAATATTTCCAATTAGTTAGACCCATGTGCGGTTTTTTACTATCGGCACGACCCACTACAATTTCCGCAGCAGTTTGGCCTGCAATAGCCCAGTGTAATTTATTTTGAACTGTCGCAAAAAAATCCTGTGTTGTCTCGTCATTGGCATCATAATCCACACTTGTTGCATACAAGTCTGTAACTTTCTGATAAAAACGCCTTTCACTGGCACGAATTTCACGAATACGCTCAAGCAAATTCTCAAAATAATCTTTGCCGAAATGACTGCCATTTTTCAGTCTTTTATCGTCCAAAACAAAACCTTTAATAACAAATTCTCTAAGTGTTTGAGTTGCCCAAATACGGAATTTGGTAGCCGTTTTTGAGTTTACTCTATAACCAACAGCGATAATTGCATCGAGATTATAGAATTTCGTCTTGTACTGTTTTCCGTCAAGCGCAGTATGTGCAAAAAATGCACTAACTGAATTTTTATCCAATTCTTGCTCATTAAAAATATTGCCGAGGTGCTTGGTGATAACTGAACGATCTACGGCAAATAATTCCGCTATCCTTTTTTGTGTCAACCATACGGTCTCGTCCTGAAAGAAAACATCAATTTTTACATCTCCTTCGGGTGTCGTATACAATATAATATCTGATTGTTCAGGGTCATTTTTTTTCATAATTGATATTGTTAGCAAAGGGTGTGTACAAATTGTACCTACCCTTTAGGGCTAATATTTAAGTTCCTTTAAATATCCTTCCACCTCTTTATCAATCTGATCCCTTTCCTTTTCCAGTACCTTCAGCTCTCTCCAAACCTGGCTTACGTTTATTTCTTCCTCCTCTTCTCCATTTTCGATATATCGGCGGACATTCAGATTGAATTCGTTTTCTTCAATTTCTTTGAGATCAACGATACGTGCGAATTTTTCAATATCTTTGTAGTCGTCATAGGCGCTTACGATTTTGTCGATGTCCTTTTTTCTCAAGCTGTTCTGGTTTTTGCCTTCCGCGTAATCTTTTTCGGCATCGATAAAGAGGATTTTGTTCTTTCTGTTTTCCAACTTGTTCCTGTTAAAAATCAGAATGCAAACGGGTATCCCAACGCCATAGAAGAGTTTGGATGGCATAGCTATAATCGCTTCAATCAAATCATTTTTCAGAATTTGTTCACGAATCCGGCCTTCACTGCCACCTCTGAAAAGCACACCATGAGGGAGTACAACTCCGGCGCGCCCGTCCTCCTTCATTGATTTGATAATATGCAATATAAAAGCATAGTCCGCGTTTTTATTTGGGGGCATGTCATAGCCTTCCAGCCTTCCATAGCGATTTGTTTTGAAAAATTCATACGGCCAGTCTTTGATGGAATAAGGCGGATTTGCAACGACAATGTCAAACTGCTTTAAAGCACCGAAATCGTCTAAGAATTGAGGATCTTGCAATGTGTCTCCGCGCCTGATATCGGCTGCATCCAGGCCGTGCAAAAACATATTTATTTTTGCTATGGCAAAAGTTCCGAGGTTTATTTCCTGTCCGTAGAGATAAAGCGTGTTTGCAATTTTCTCATCGGTTTTTTCTCTTAAATGCAGATATGATTCGAGAAGAAACCCGCCTGAACCAACGGTCGGGTCGTAGATATGATTTTTTCCGTGTGGCTTGAGAATATTGATGATGACACGTTCAATTTCACGTGGGGTATAGAACTCACCACCTTTTTTACCCGCATCAGCGGCAAATTGTTTTATGAGATATTCATACGCATCGCCGAGCAGGTCAGAGTTTATGTAATTACTACCAAAATTATACTGTGAGAAGTGGTTAATAAGCCGCTGGAGAGTATCATTTGGAAATTTGTGTTTATTTGCAAAATCCAGGTCGTCAAATATTCTGTCGAGCTTGGGGCTGTTTGCATTGGTAAGTTGCCCAAAGATTTCATTCAACTTTTGTCCGATACCGTCGGCCTGTTGTTCTATCACCGTCCATTTGCAATCTTCCGGAACCTGAAAGCGATGGTTATAATCAGCCTTTGCGAGGTTTTTATCGTTAAATTCATCCATTACTTTTTGATATTCTTCATCCCAAACGTCGCTGATGCGTTTATAAAACAGCAAACCAAAAATGTATTTTTTATAATCCGAGCTGTCGATTTTCCCTCTTAAAATATCCGCGCTTTTCCATAAAAACTGTTCAAGCTGTTGGAGAGTGAGCCTGCTACCCATTTTGGCAGTTATTGTTTCAATATCTGCCGGACGGTATCTGCGGTCTTGCCGATCCCCGATTCTCAAAGGGACAAGAAGTCCTTTCTTTTCCCAATTTCGCAAAGTGTCTTGATGAATGCCAAAAATCTCTGAAACCTGACTGATTGAAAGGAGATCCGGCATTTCTTTTAACTTTTTTTCGATTTCTTTTTTCATAATATTGCGAAAGTATACTTACTTGAAACAAACCCGAGCATACAGATGATAACCAGAAAAGTCAATATAAAATTCCTTCATAGGTTATCATAGGTCTTGCATTGACTTTCATTCGCTGTTGCCCCTAATATAGAGGGTGCAATATTTTTATTTTTTAACCCTTTAAGTTATGCCAAAAAAGGATACAAATGCGCCCAACATGCCCGGTCATGCCGCTCGAACTCAACAAGGAAGGCTCCGAAAAATTAGAGAAGACACTCAAATGGGGACTTTGGAACAACGCTATCATGTTGACTTGGGAGTAAGGAGCGATATGGAATGGGAACTTTCAAGGAAAAATTTGATATCAATAGCATTAAAGAGGCCTTAGAAAAAAATAAGGATAGGTAAATCTCCCTGACCAACCATGATGTCAGTCCTTTCCCGTGTCAAATTTTCACAAAGCTCCATTCCGCGCCGCCCGCACACCCTTTCGGGCGGTGCGCTGTGTTGTGGCTGGGCTAGCCTGCGTTGCCCTCTTTCAACGCAGGCTAGCGAACCCGAGACCTCTACAATATAATTCTTTTTATTGGAGCCGGAGGCGAGATTCGAACTCGCGACTTACTGTTTACGAAACAGTTACTCTACCCCTGAGTTACTCCGGCTAGCCATATATAATAAATACCCCTCCCTGGCTCTCTTACTTAAGAGTCGACCCTTTCTACCATTCCCTCTATTGAGTCCAGCATACGTATGTGTTAGTGAGTCACAGTTTGGACAAATTAAACGGAGATTATTTTCAATATTGTTACGCCAATTCCCATCTATGTGATCAGAAACCAACTTTGTCCCCATGTTACAAGCTGGAATTTTGCTTTGCAAATAAAAAGCTTTTGTCTATGATGTGGGCGCTTTTAAGAGCCCGCGATTGATATTTACCCTTTGATTTGGCGAATTATGACACCAATGATACAGCAATACAGAGCGATAAAAACAAAATACCAGGATGCCATTTTGTTTTTTCGGCTTGGAGATTTTTACGAGATGTTTTTTGATGACGCTATCGAGGCTTCAAAACTGCTGCAGATTACCCTGACAGCGCGCAACAAGGGTGAAAATAAAACGCCCATGTGCGGCGTTCCATATCATTCAGCGCAAAATTATATTACAAAGTTAACAAAACTGGGGAAAAAAGTGGCCATTTGTGAACAGGTTTCGGATCCGCGTGAAACTGGCATTGTCGATCGTGATGTTGTTCGTGTTATCACACCAGGCACAACTTTAGATGACAATATTCTGGAGCAAAAATCCAATCATTATCTGCTTGCGATTGCGGTTGAAGACTCCACGACTGGATTTGCCTTTATTGATCTTTCCACGGGCGAATTGAACACGGCTGAAGTGCAAAATGAGGAAGTTTTTCTTGCGGAACTGGACCGCAT
This sequence comes from uncultured Candidatus Peribacteria bacterium, assembly GCA_964655905.1. GTDB lineage: Bacteria > Patescibacteriota > Gracilibacteria > UBA1369 > UBA1369 > CAYHVY01. Next base: position 8,592 of record CAZZPB010000033.1, on the reverse strand, counting down.
AAGACCTGTTGAAATTATTATTTCTCATGATTTGAATGAAACAAAATTTGTCCGGCGTCTAAAAGAGATTAAAAACGGCACATACTTTTTTATTCATGATTTTCAACACGATGCATCGGCTTATATTCGTGATTATTTTGGCATGGAACGGTTTGAAACCGCTTCTTATAATTCTAATATTTTTGGAATCGGTTCAATGAAAACCGGTATTGCGGCAACAGCGCTGCTTCTCGATTATCTGAAAACGACACAAAAAAACGGCCTTGTTCATGTTCAAAAAATTCATCCATACAACATGACAGGTTTTATGGCCATTGACTGCCAAACATTGCAAAATCTGGAACTCCTGGAAACCATGCGTGAAAATAAAAAAGAAGGGTCTTTGCTGTGGGTTCTGGACAAGACTGTAACAGCAGCTGGCGGAAGAAAACTCCGTTTTGACCTGACACATCCATTTCTGGAAATAGAAAAAATCAGACAAAGACTTGATGCGGTGGAGGAGTTTTTCTTAAATCCGTCCCAGCTTGATGTTATTCGGCAATATTTAAAAAATATATTGGATTTTGAAAGACTTTTGGGACGTTTGAGCCTTGGTTATGGCAATGCGCGTGATCTGGTGGCAATAAAAAATTCTCTACTGGTGGTCCCCGCTCTCAAAAACATGTTACGAAGATGTACGGCGCACCTTTTTAAAGATATTGCGGCGGATTTGGATGAGGATATGCCCCAACTTGTTGATCTGATCGGAAGGGCAGTTCTGGAAGAAGCACCTCTCACTGTTAAAGAAGGCAACATGATTAAAGAAGATTTTCACGCGGATTTGGATGAGTTAAAAAAAATCAGCCGTGAAGGGAAACAGATTATTCAACAAATACAGCAAAACGAAATTCAAAGAACCGGCATTGGTTCATTGAAAATACGATATAATCAGGTTTTTGGTTATTATATTGAGATAAGCAAAACGCATCTTGCATCCGTGCCACAAGACTATATTCGAAAGCAAACTTTGGTAAATGCGGAACGGTTCGTTACGCCCGCGCTCAAAGAATATGAAGAAAAAGTGCTTGGCGCCGAGGAAAAAATCAAATTGCTTGAATATGAAATTTTTGTAGGTTTGAGGGAAGAAGTCGTAAAATACATACCGCAGATTCAAAAACTTGCACGCGCCATCGCGCATCTCGACGTGATCGCTACATTGGCAACGGTGGCGTTGGAAAATCGCTACTGTAAGCCGATTGTTCATGATGGTTTTGGAATGAACATTGCTGCCGGACGCCACCCCGTGGTGGAAAAAATGCGTTCTTCCGCGCGTTTTGTGGCGAATGATACTATTTTTCATAGTGAAGATCAGAAAGTTTTACTCATAACAGGGCCGAATATGGGTGGCAAATCAACATATTTACGCCAGGTCGCGCTGATCACGCTGATGGCGCATATTGGCAGTTTCGTACCAGCGGACAGGGCCGATATTGGCATTGTTGATAGAATTTTCACAAGGGTGGGCGCATCCGATAATCTGGCCCGCGGACAAAGCACGTTCATGGTGGAAATGCAGGAAACAGCCCACATTTTGCATCATGCTACTGCAAAAAGCCTTATTATTCTTGATGAAATCGGCCGCGGCACATCCACCTATGACGGCATGAGTATCGCCTGGGCAATTATGGAATTTATTCACGACACTGTCGGCGCAAAAACATTATTTGCCACTCATTATCATGAACTTATTGCGTTGGCTGAAAAACTTGCTTTTGCTAAAAATTATTCAGCGGCTGTGAAAGAAAATGCAGAAGAAGGTGTAGTATTTCTGTACAAAATAATTGAAGGCGGCGTGGACAAAAGTTATGGTATTGAAGTTGCCAAACTGGCTGGACTTCCATCAGAAGTGCTTACGAAAGCCAGAAAAATTATGACGGAGCTTGAGGAAGGCATTACTGAACCTGGCATACAAAAAGAGATAGAAAATATACGCAAACATCAAAATATATTTCCTATAAATGAATCATGTCCACCATTAAAGTCCTTCCAGAACATTTAATTAACCAGATTGCCGCTGGTGAAGTTGTGGAACGGCCAGCTTCCGTTGTCAAAGAGCTTGTGGAAAATGCTTTGGATGCCCATGCGAAAAACATTATTGTTGAGATTGATGACGCCGATGAAATAACCATTCGTGTCGCTGATGATGGCATTGGAATGGATAAAAATGACGCCATATTGGCTTTTGAACGCCCCGCTACAAGCAAAATTGCCGACACTGAAGATCTTTTCCGTATAAACACGCTTGGTTTTCGTGGAGAAGCGCTTGCAAGCATCGCTTCCGTATCCCATATTCATCTTCAGACAAGGCAAAAACATCAAATTGAAGGCACATCTGTCAGTATTGAAGGTGGAAAAACGATAAAAATTAAGCCTGTTGGAACAGCTGTTGGCACTCAAATAGAAGTTAAAAAACTTTTTTTTAATACTCCGGCAAGAAGGAAATATCTTAAAAGTATCGGAACGGAATTTGGGCATATTCTTGACATTATTCAATCCACGGCGCTTGCCTTTCATAAAACGGGTTTTCGCCTAATACATAATGGAAAAATTGTTTTTGACGCACCGCCGGCCACGGAAGATTTTTCAAGAATCAGGGCGGTGCTGGGCAGTCAAATCGCCGAAGAACTTTTTCCGGTTTACTATGGCCATTCGGAAATCAAACTGCATGGTTATATCGCAAAGCCTTTGATTGCCGCGTCGCATCATCGTAATCAATATATTTTTGTTAATAGCCGCCCAATCAAGTCGCATCTTCTGGCCTATGCCGTAAAACAAAGTTATCATTCTCTTCTTCCAAAAGAAAAACATCCATTATTTTTGCTTTATTTTGAGCTGACACCTGGACTGGTTGACGTGAACGTGCATCCGCGAAAACAGGAAGTGCGTTTTCAAAATGAAAAAGAAATGTTTTCCATTACGGAAAAAGCCTGCAAACACGCGCTGGAAAATTTTGTTTTAGCTCCCAAAATAGATGCAAATAATTTTTCATATACAGAGGAGTCTGGACTTGTCCATGACTATACACATCATCCTGCCGCTTCATACAAATTGAAAGAAAAGCCGGTTGGTGTGGCATACGGCCGGCAAAAAATTGCGTCCCATAACGGCAACAACAGTCCAGCCTATAGGGATAATCCTCGGATTGTCCAGAAAGGAATTGTCCAGGAAGCGCTGAATTTTACGAAAGAATTTATCGAAAAAGAAAATGTTCCATACACAGCACGTGACGAAATAAAGAAAATTATTCCAATAGCACAGCTTGCCGGTTCCTATATTCTTTGCCATCAGACAGGGCATATAACAGACAAAAACGCCCTTGTTATTGTGGATCAGCACGCCGCGCATGAAAGAATCCGTTACACTGAATTATTGCAACAATTCAACCAAAAACAAAAAATATCCCAGCCTTTATTACAGGCGTGCCAGCTTGAATTATCCCATCAGGAAATTTTATTATTACAATCTTACACCGAATTATTACAGGCGCTTGGCTTTGAAATAGAATTTTTTAGCGGCAATACAATCAATGTTTATGCGGTACCGGCGGATTTTACAAAAATCGATATAAAATTACTTATTCTTGGCATGATTGATGAACTATCAAAAAAAGGCCAGTCAGCAACATTGGAAAATATGCGTGAAATTGCCATTATGTATTTGGCCTGCCGTTCATCGGTTAAATTTGGAGATATTTTAAGTTGTCCCGAACAGCAGGCGCTACTGGAAAAGTTACAGACATTACAAACGCCTTATACCTGCCCCCATGGCCGCCCAACGATGATCACGCTTTCTTTTGAAGAATTAAAGAAACGTTTTGGCCGTAATTATAGGTGATTCCAGGGAACCTTTACTTCCCCACCAATATTGAAAGATACAGGTTTTTCTGTTCTTTCTGGGAAAAAGTAAATGTTTTTTCATCAACGGCCTTTAAATTTTCCGGATATTTGTCATACATTTTTACAGCCGGGCCAAGAGATATGATTTTTTCAAAATGACTTGCGTTGAAAGCCGGCTGCGGTTGGAAATAAAATTTATAGCTGTCCGCCGCGATAAATTCCATTTGATCCGGCAAGGCGTATTTTAGACGTATTGCTTTTTCCCCTCCCTGCGGCGTTTCCATTTCAAAAAAGAAATAAGTTTTTTTTAACTGACTGTCTTCCTTGACCGTGACATTGTTTTTATCAATGCCTTCAGCTTCCAGAAGAATACTGCCGGGTGGCACATAGATTCTTACCGAAGAACGATTTGCCCCTTTCCCAAGCACATTTTGAATGGTTTCCGTGGGCGCTTTAAAATTAAATGATTTTAATATTTTTCCCCATTCCAGCAATTGCCGTTCCTTCAAAAGATGTTTTCTGGTCAATTTTAGTTCATCGGTTATTTTTCCATCCTGGCCAATAGATGTTGAGTGCTGTATTTCTTGCCGAATAAAGGCATCGCTTTTATTGCCCCCCGTGGAAGTATGAACAATTTGCAAATAATCTTCCCCGGACTTAATTCTTTGCATTCTGCCACCAAGTCCCCTTTTATCAAAAAAGTTTTGGATGTTCTGATCTCGCGAATACAGTAATATGTTTTTTTCAAGCAGTGCAGCGGCAAAAACCTTCAGAACATCATTCCATTGTTGAATGGCGAATAATTTTTTTTGAAAGGCGGGAATAAAATTTTTCAAAATCTTTTTTGGATCGCTCTTTCCATACATTTTAGACTCAATGATAAAAGAAAGGATTAATTGATAATTATCCTGTGTTAAAGGTTTTTCGAGTCCTTCCACCTCAATGGGGCCCGTAAGATGGAGTAAATCACGCAGAATGTGCTGATTAACCGCAATTACCGTGTCAACGCTTGGACCTTTTTCTTTTTGTAAAAACCAGGCGGCTTTTTCGGCGGAAATCGCAAAATCGGGCGAGTAGTTGGCATCACGCAGACGCCAGTTTTTTGTTATTTTGGCGATGTCTTCGGGCGCCTCAATATTTTCATGAAATTGACCGTCAAATTCATATACGTCATGAAAAGCATTTTTGATAATTTTCCCGTTATAAACATCAACAAGCATCAGGCTGCCGATAAATCCTCCAGTAGGACGGGCCTCGGCGTCATTTTGCAATAAAATAAGATAACGATGCAGTTCACGGTCACCAAGCAGTTTGAGAATGGCAGGAATATCACCTTCGATGTCATCAAAAATTGCAAGCAATTGTTTTATGGTCTGACGTATTTTTTCAAATTCGCGTATATTCACGGGAACAATATTGTCAACCGGCGGGTTTTGTAGATTATTCTGTGCAATTTTTATTTTTTCTTTTGCTTCATGGAGAAAAATCAGGTCATTTTTTAATTTTTGCGTCAATGAATCGCCGGCAGGAAAGGGTCGCGACCGTTCCCTACCGGCGATTTCTTTATAATCTTTATCTGCAGAGAAATCTTTGTTTTTAGATAAAAAAAGCAGGGGCCATTGTCGTAAGGATTCGATTCCTTTTGCAAAAATCTGAGCCGCATCCGCCATGTTTTGTCCGGCCGTAAGAACGTTTTGAGCCCATGCAATGGCCTGTCTGGAAGTATAAAAAATTGATTGATTCGTCTGTAAAAATTCAATACTGTCCATTGCTGTTTTAAAATCTTTCGAAGCAGCGGAAAAAGAATCCTCCGCTTTGGCAAACGCAGCCTGGGACATTTGCTTTTTCCCTTCAATAAAAGATTCAAATCCGCTCGCAGCCCTGGCAATAACAGTATTTTTGATGACCATGCCACGCTGGGCGATATTGACAAAATGTATCATCGTTAAAATAATCAGTCCCCCGGCCATAACACGTATCATTTCAGCGTAGCGGTCGGATTTTGATATTTTATTTTCACGAATGATAAAAACAGTTTTTTGTTTTTGATCGCTCTTATCTTCAGAAGAATTACATCTATTGATGTCATTCATGCTGATTTTTGAACTGTTTGAAAAAGCGGCCCTGGATTTTCCAAAAGCCGAAAGGTCCAAAACATTGGTCAAATCACGTTGTTGCATTGATTATAAGACATCAATAAGATAAATGGTGGAAACACCATCATCAAAATAGTTTTTTGCGACACTGAGACTTGTAAAAGGAGCCAGAAAATCCTTCAGGGCGGGGTTTTGATTCAGTCCAAAGGTATCTGTCACGGCGCCGATTTTTAGATGGAAAAATTCATCGGCGCTACCAAGAATAGACTGTAATTGCGCGCGAAAATAATTGGTTTTCGTAAAATCGTGTACCGACCGGTCGCGGCCGGTGGGTACACGATCCTTTCCTGCGCGATCAATAACATTTTTTAATGTTTCAAGATTGGTGCTGACAACAAGTGTTTTATCCAAAAATGCATAGTTGATGCTCCACGGCAAATTACCCAGCTTCAAAGTATTGATGTTGATATTTTCATAATTTTGGCTGCTTCTTGTTATTTCTTCCATATTTGCGATAATTTCTTCACCTTTTGTGCCATCGGCAAGGGTAATTTGCTGAATAAGCGGAGAAAATATCGCCCCCGTTTTTATGAACGCGCTGACAATTTTTTCAAAACGCGCAATGTCATTTGTTTTATCGCCCAGTTCAAGAAAAACCGAGACAACCGGTTTCTCAAGATTATTGTCTATGGTAAAAAGGTATTCATTTTTTAATAACGGATAGAAATCATCATTGAGAGACACATCTTTGCCAAAATATTTTTGTTTTTGAGCCTTAAGAAGGCCATCAAAAATCAGGCTGGAAGCTTTTGTACCAGCCTGAAAGACTTCCTGCATGCGCTGAAGCTCCTTGTAAAGATCATGTCCCCCTGCCAGAAAAACAGGATTTTCATCCGCCAATGACAGCAGCTTGTATTTATATTTATCATTAAAAGTCAGGTATGAAAGTCCATGAAGCTCATTACGATTAATGCTGGTAAACGACTGTATACCGAGATTTTTTTCCTTTGTAAACAATACAAATCCGCTTGCCTGGAATATTTTAAGAAAAGGCTCCAACGCCACAATATCTTTTACTTTTTGACTCTGGAAAATTGGACTGGCTAAAAATGAGTTGAAAAATTTACCGTTGTTAACAAAGCAGAAACCAAGGGCTCCCTGTGGAAGATTATTAACTATCTTTTGATAGAGAGCATTATTTTTTAGCTTCCCGCTGGGCTTCAATTGGCTGTCAACAATTTGTTTCAGAAGAATATCATTTTCAGCAAAAATAGCGTAATTACTAAGAAACAATACGTTAAAATTTTGGCTCATTTTATATCTGTACAATGAAAAACCTTTGTAGGATTCAGATATAAGTTCATCACCGGTGCCAGAAAAAACATGGTTTTTTAAAAAAGAAATTGTCTTGTCAATTTTTTTCATTTCAACAAATACCACCGGCTTCATAGCCATTGCGCCATCCACTGGTTTTATCAATGCCAGACCTAATTTTCTTCCCAACCAGGGCTCAAGATCACGTGCATAATCAACAGAAACAAACCGGTTTATTGTTTCCATCAAAGAGGCCGGCTGATAGGCGACATGATTTTTCATTACTTGTAAAAAATTTTTAACCTGCTGGGCGTTTTTATCTATATTTATTTCTAAAAAAGCTACCGTGTTGTCGGCCGGTAAAAAATTATCCAGTGACTGCGGTCTAAAAATTTTTTCAAAAAGGAAAAACCCCGCAAAAAGCAAAAAGGCAATACTCGCAATTAAAAACAAGCCTGCCTGAATTTTTGAGAGGAAGGACGGAAACGAGGGCGTCGTAGAAATTTTTGGAATTTTTTTTACGATACCAGCGATAAGAGCAGTTTTATTTTTTGCATGAGCGGCAGTCGCATTTTTATCCGTTTTTTTCGTTGATTCCAAAGTCTTTTTTTTAGTTTTCCTGCTCATATATTCGGATGATAATAACATGTCTGCAAAATGCTATGGTAGTATCGCAGATGAGGCTTGAAAATTCAAGCCGCGAAATGATACTATGCTGGCCTGAATCGGTCGCAATTCATAATTAATTGTGAATTGAAAATTGTAAATTGCTAATTGTTATTTATGCTGGCAAAAGAATTACGTAGAAAATTTATTGATTTTTTTGTGAAAAAATATGATCACAAAGAAATCATGAGCGCGCCTGTTATTCCGGAAAATGATCCTACCGTTTTGTTTACAACCGCGGGCATGCACCCGCTCGTGCCCTTTCTGATGGGCGAAAAACACCCTGCTGGAACACGCCTGGTTAATGTCCAAAAATGCATTCGCACTGACGATATTGACGAAGTTGGAGACGCTACCCATTGCACTTTTTTTGAAATGTTGGGCAACTGGTCGCTTGGAGATTATTTTAAAAAAGAAGCCATTGAATGGAGCCATGAATTTTTAACGCTGCCGCAAAACGAAGGCGGATTGGGCTTTGATCCTAACAGACTGATGATTTCCTGTTTTACGGGCGACAACGACGCTCCGCGCGACGATGAAGCTGCGGATGTGTGGAAAAACCTTGGATTTAAGCCATATTCAAAAACTGAACGCGGAAATAAAAAATTGATTTATTTTTATGAAAAGAAAAAAAACTGGTG
>CAZZPB010000032.1:0-5077 GCA_964655905.1 uncultured Candidatus Peribacteria bacterium | reverse complement strand
CCAAACAATATCAAATGACCGAAATATAAAATCCAAAACAATGTTTCAAATTTTATGCTTTGAATTTTGAATTTGTTTGAAAATTGATCATTGGTTATTGATCATTCAATAACGTACCACATTAAATTTTCATAAACTTTTATTCAAAGAGAAAATCACTTGATCCCCATTTGGTGGCGCTCGGTCGAGATGACAGCGCCCTTGACAAATGGTAATCAACTGTTACCATAAAGTCCTTTTATTTTTTAATATCCAAAATAATGCTAGAAACCGATCCATGTTCTTTTGTAAATATATCGGAGAAAAGATTAAATCTTCTTAGAAGAAAGGCAACAAAAGCTAACAATCCAGAAGAAATTACAAAAGGTAGCTTAGTGATTAAAGCTGTTTGTGAAGCTGTTAGCCGGGCCATCATGCGAATACGAGGAGGAGGTAAATTTCATATGGCCCACCCCACTGCATATCGTAGAGTTGTGCGTAATGGCGACCATTTTAATATTGGCGTTGCTACTCAAGCACTAGATAAGGCTTTTTCAGGATACGATCCAGATATAATGAAAACGGTTGATAAAGTACTTCTTAGGCTTAAACCTTTGGAGTTGAGAACTGGTCTAAGTATGATGGGTGTGAATATCGAACCATTTAGTGCCGAGGAACCCGTCAATATGATGAGATTAAGTTATAAATGTGAAGTTAAAGCGCCAAATATTGTGGTTGTCGCAAGTTTAGAAGAAAATTATCCAAAACATCATAATCGGCAAACCCTGGTTGGCTTTAAACCCTGCGGAAAAACAAAAAACATGGAAGGAGAGCACATTACTTTTTTTGGTAATGGCTTAGAAGTGGGCAGGGTGGATGGAGACAGTCCCATAACATGTGAAGATTTGCATCCTATTTTCCCCGGTACGACAATGACAGTTTATCGTGATGAGCAATTAGTAATGGTTGTACCATATGTACATGATCATTATTTGATTGACGTACAACATACAGATTTTGAACCTGGTCAGGAGCACTATCCTGCTTGTGGAGCATACCTGCGACAATATCATACTGTTAAAGGTATGGAGTTGGCTAGTTCATAGAAGCCACATCATCACAACCCCGGCCACAAGCGGAATCATGACGTTGTCATCAATAACGCGGCTGATGTAACGGACGCTGAGGGATTCAAAAATAATACTCACGGCGCTCGCCCAAAAGGCCTTTTCAAAATCAACAAAAAACAGAGCCGCCACGGTTGAAAACACAATGGCGAGAAAAATACCCTCAAGATGTTTGATTGGATTTAAAGGATTTTTTTCTTTTCCATAATACGTCCTCATTACTGTTGTAATGGCGTCCCCAACCGCCACAATGCTTATTGCCGCCATGGCAATGTCGCGCTGAAAGAAAAACGTCGCAAGCAAGGCTCCCAGCACCAAAAAAAAGGACCCTTTCCCTGGGAAATGTGTTAAATCTTCAGGTCTTTCAAAATAAGCCAGCATTTTATGCAGGACGGGTATGTGATATTTGCGCATAACCAAAGACAAAATACCGCCGCCAACCAGGATCATAAAAAGAATTTCCTGATTTAGAATCTGTAATTTCAGCAAAAGAACTATCAAAATTCCCGTCAACATATGGGCAATCTGCCTTCTTAACTCAAGCTTATCCTTAACAAGAGAAAACATAGAACACGTAATTACGATAATGTCACAACAGAAACTTCCCCTAAACTTTGCCCTAAAAACTCACTGCCAAATATTTTAAATTTCTTGGGGTCATCTTTCTTCTGGGGGCAACCTACGGTTTCCCCCAGGTACCCCCGCTTTCGCGGGGGCCCCCTTCCCCTTCGCAGCCTCCGAACGGGAACCCACGAGACCCGTTCGTCGGCTTTTTTTGAAGTTTCATAATATGCTGTTATCCCGCTAAAATAACATTGTGAACTTCCCCTAAACTTTGCCCTAAAAACTCACTGCCAAATATTTTAAATTTCTTTGGGTCATCCGTGGTGGAAAAAAAACGTTGCGCTTTTTTCCCCAGCAGATGCTCAATTTCAGGATGCCGCACCAAATAATCCTGCAGGCTTTTGGCGACAATTTCCCCCGGATGCAGAACGCGCACATTTTTGCCCATGACGCGCTGAAATTCCCTGAATAAAAAAGGATAATGGGTGCAACCGAGAATCAGCGTGTCAATATTGCAGGTTTTCAGGTGATGCAGATATTTTTTTAAAATCATCTTTGTTTCAGGTTTCTTATGCCAATGTTCCTCAATCAAAGGAACAAGAAGCGGGCATGCCTGCTTATACACTTTCACATCAGGCTTCAAATGTTTTAACTCAATGTCAAAACTTTCGGACCGGATTGTGGCGCTTGTGCCAACGACCCCTATTTTGCCATTTTTTGTTATTTGAACGGCCTCTTCAACCTGCGGCCTGATAATGCCGAGTATTTTGCGGTTTTGGATTTTTGGCTGCCTCAAATACTTCTCCTGAAGATGCCAGAGCGCGTTTGAAGACGCGGTGCTGCAGGCAATAAGAATTAAAACACACCCTTGCTTGAACAAATATTCCACGGCTTCTTCGGAAAACTGCACAATCGTTTCTTTATTTCTTGTTCCGTAGGGCACCCGCGCATTATCCCCCAGATAAAAATAATCGTATTCCGGCAATTTCTTCAAAAGTTCCTTTAAAATGGTCAATCCGCCGTAGCCAGAGTCAAAAACACCGATCATGAGACGAGCCCGAAGGGCTTGTTAAGAAATTAACTCACTGAACTTGCTTCAGGGTGACTTTTTTGAGAAAAGAAACGCCTTCATTAAAACATGATTTTGCTTTTTAAGCGATTTTTTGTAAAGTATACACATGGGTAAAAAACTTTTTCACTGGAAAATACAGATTGCCTTCGTTATCACCGGCATTTTTGTAGGACTTTTGGTCACTGCGCAATTAAAAAGCGCTATTCCCCAAAGTTCCTATCCTTATGATGCATTTCAGGCGCAGGAAGAATTGATCAAAAGTTATAATGATGATCAGGCGCTGCTGAAAAGCAAAATTTTGACCCTGCGCAAACAGATTGATGAAAAACAAAAAGAATCCGGTACAACCGTTCAAAAAAATAATCTTGATATTCTTGGTGAGTTGAAAAAAGAGATTGGACTGGAAATTGCAAAGGGAGATGGCATTGAAATCATTATTGATGACTCCGTGTTTGCCAAACGGGACAGCATTCAAAATCCGGAATCATTGGTTAATGCGGCTGATTTGCGGGATATTGTCAATGTTCTTTTTAGCGCGCAATTCAAGGCTGTGTCCATAAATGACCAACGTGTAATTGCCTCCACTCCAATAAATTCGGTCGGAAATACGATTTTGGTGAATAATTCGCACGTGTTGCCGCCTTTTGTCATATTGGGCATTGGCGATGTGGATTTTATTCTGCAAAACCTGAACGACCCAAAAATACTTGCCGATATGAAAAAAAGGCTCAAGGCTCAAAAAATACGTTTTAGCTTTAAGCAAAAATCCAATCTTGTTCTGCCTGTTTACAGCAGTGGTTTTCAATTAAAATACGTTCGTCCCATTAACGATACTCCAAAATGAAATATCGCGCGTTATTTATTATATTAACAGGTGTTTTATTGGGCTTTCTGGTCGTTTTGCAGACACGTTCGTTTGGCAATGTGAAAGACATCATCCGGCGGGATTCGAGAACGAATATTTTTCATGAGATTCAAATATTAAAAAATACCAATCAGAATCTTCGGGAAACAGTTTTAGAATTGGAAACAAGGCTTGCCCAGGTTTCCAATCAGGAAGAAGCCTTGAGAGCCATTAAAGATGAAATTATTAGGGACAGGATTATTGGAGGCGGCGTTGATGTCAGCGGCCCGGGCATTGAAATGTGGGTGAAACGAAATATCCCTTTGTTTTGGCTTACAGATATAGTCAATGAACTTTTTTCCAGTGGCGCCGAAGCCGTGAGCATAAACAATATTCGTTTAACCAATACCACGGTCGGTTTTGACATATTGCCAAATGGGCAGATTGCCCTTAATGGAGTCATTCTGGCAACGCCGTTCCATTTTCAGGCCATTGGCGAAAGAAAAGTTTTATTAAAGGCTTTAAATCAACCACAGGGCATTGTGCAGCGTATAAAGGAAAGTTTGCCAAACGTTGAAGTAAGTGTTGAGCAGAAAGATTCCATAACCATGCAAAACGTAAAATAATCATGCAAAAAAGCGTTATTTTTCTGGTTTTTATTTTAGAGATCATGGTATTTCCACTAGGGGGTGTTCGCGCCGCGACAGCTTCGGCGCAATACGTCAGTCGCGGTGAGGCGGTATCGAGGGTTGTTCAAGCTTTTGACCTTCAAAATAAAGAAAAACCCTTTCTCAATGATTGTTTTTTGCATTTGGAAGATTGTTTTTTTGTTTTTGGAGCCATGTCACATTTTGATGCGATCCGTTTTCAACCGCTTGTAATATATCCCGACGTTGTCGCGGGATACCGTTTTTATGATGAAATTATTACAGCCACAATGCTGGGATTGGTTCATGGCCATTTGGAAGAGAAAAACAGCCCTTTTCATCCGCGCGCCGCGATGACGCGCATTCATGCTTTAAAGGTTATTTTAGGCGCCGCGAAACTGCTTCCATGGAAAGAAAAATTTGAAATTGCGGCGCAGATGGGCAATGAAAATGCTTTCTGGAAACAAAAAACAGCGTTTGAGGATCACACGTGGTGGTATCCGCGATATATGAATTTTGCGCGGGAATCTGGTTTTACTGAAAACGAAAAATCTTTTCGTCCCGATGAACCAATCACGGAAGAAGAATTTGAAAATTTTCTTCAAAAAGCCATTTTATCTGGGGGAAACCTACGGTTTCCCCCAGGCACTCCTCGGCAAGCCTCAGAGCCCCCTTCCCCTTCGCCCCGCTAAGCGGCGGGAACCCATCACCGCCATGGCGCGATCCCGCTGCGGCGGGACGAGACCCGCCGCTCAGCTTTTTTCTTTTTTAACAAAACCATGCTCAAGCTAGAAATTGAAAACCGGGTCAAAACATATCGGGCAAACAGGAAAAAACTGGATTT
>CAZZPB010000031.1:0-7201 GCA_964655905.1 uncultured Candidatus Peribacteria bacterium | reverse complement strand
TTTTTGCTCATATACCAAAGCAGATCGTAAATATCGCGCCCTTTCTCTTCATAAATCGCCTTGCCAATACCGCGGGTTCCACGCAGGAAAATAGCGGCAATTTTGCTCGCCATAAGCGTAGACATATTATAGGTCACAATCACAAAAGAGAGCTGATCGCGGTTGATCGGCCAGCGCTCAGCAGCGGTTTTTGGCGCGACAAAATGATTAAGATCTATTTTTATATGCACCTGATTTGAAGCGTGCCCAAAGCTTAGTTCTTTGCCGACATGAAATTTTAGCAACAATCCTCTGCCGGTTGTAACCTTGGCTGTTATAAAATCAGCACCTGCACCGTAAGTATTGAGGAAGTGTTCTTCAATTTTTTTCTTCAACTCTTCCAAAAACTTATCAGTTACCGCGCGGGAAATTTCAAAATCCAAATCAACCGACATGCGATCAAGCCCATGAATGATACGAAGGGCAGAGCCACCATACATAATCCAATTGTTATATTCCGGATGATGATAAATAAAGTTGAGAACGTGAAACTGCAGATCTTCCTTGAGCGCATTGCGGCGCGTCTCGGCATCGAGGCTGCCATACTGGCCAAGATCGTCTAATTTCCGCTTTAAAATTGTTAGAATCTGTTCACTCATGAAGATATTTTTTTATTAACAAATAAAATTTTTCCTGTTCGTTCTTATCCATCTCGTCAATATCTATCCGCAGCTCCTCAACCAGCGTCTTAATATTTTTCGGAGAAACGCCGCGGAACTGGCTGGTTTTAAAATACAGCAAATCAAACAATGCCTTTGAGGGCGAAGCAATGAAAAAATCAAATTTGCCCTTTGCCAGAGAAAAATCAGAAAAAAGCTCTTTTTTGATCGACTGATATGCGAAATCGCCGACCTTTATCTGATACTGCCTCGTTACTTTAAGCGTGACTGAAGTGATGGGGCGTATAGCCTCCGTGGCAAGGTTGTAATACTGGAGCGCCGCCCATGAGCTGACATATGATGGTGTGCGGATCACGTTGGCAAGATAGAACGAATAGGAAACATCATCTTTATTCTTGGTAAAAAAATCGGCTGAAATATATAATCCGTTTTTTAGGCGGTAAATTTCTTTATATTTCAAAAATCGACTGATATAGGTATCAACCGTGGGATCCTTAAGCCCTAACTGCTTGCCGAGCTGGTGTATTGTGCTTTTCCCAAAATGAGGCAAGATTTTGAGCTGTTCCAGAAGGTTTTCTTTGCTTTTCATAAATATGACGATAGTGTATCAAATGTGAAATGTTAAGTCAAGCGATTATTTTGAGACCAATATAAACTACTTATAAAATTTTCTTCCAGTCTTCCTGTATTTTCTTTTCCAGCCTATGCGCTTCGCCGGTCAAATTGGTAAACTCGTCCATCAACTCTTTCATCCGCGCGTCAAAATCCACATCACTTATTTCCTTTTCAATAATTTCCACATATCGCCCCGGATTCAAGGAATAATCATTGGCGCGAATATCATCCAGTGACACGACCTTGCATCGACCTTTGATGTTCTCATATTTGCCGTGACCGTCTTCTTCGCGATAACGGCGCACAATACCGGCTATCTCTTGAATTTGTTCATCTGTCCAAGTGCTGTGCGCACGATCGATTTCCGTAAAAATATCCTGCGCGTTGATAAATAACACTTTGTTTTGCCTGTCCGAACCTGCTTTGCGTTTATCAAAAAACCACAAGGTGCAGGAAAGAGTAGCGTTTAAAAACATATTTGTACCCACGGAAATAATGACATCCACCAGCCCCGCATCAATCATCTTTTTGCGGATTTCTTTTTCGGCATTTCCGGCATCACTGGCCGAATTTGCCATAACAAAGCCCGCACGTCCTTGAGCGGAAAGCGCGCTCGCGAAAATTTGCATCCAAAGATAGTTGGCGTTGCTGATCTCTCCTTTTCCTGTTAGTGGCAAGCCAAGATAGTAGCGTGGATCACCGTGTAGACGAGCTGGATCAATGACCATCTGTTTGTTTTTGTCTTTTCCTTTTACATTAAACGGTGGATTTGCCAGTACAAAATCAAATTTCCCGACACTTTTATGTGGATCTTCGTAATAACTGTTTACCAATGAAATTTTTCCTGACAGCCCGTGTATTGCCAGGTTCATTTTTGCGACACGCATATTTGCTTCACCTTTTTCCTGCCCAGAAATTGCCACTTCATCCATCACTTGAGATTTACCGTTTGCATGTTCCGCTACAAAACGGGCGGACTGAACAAACATTCCGCCGCTACCACAAGCCGGATCGAAAATGCGACCATGATATGGCTCAATAACTTCTACGAGAAGTTTCACAATCGACTGAGGAGTGAAGAACTCTCCACCTTTTGATCCTTCCGCTCTTGCGAAATTACCGAGAAAATATTCATAAATTTCTCCGAATGCGTCGCCTTCAATATCATCAGGGATTTGATTGAAGTTTTTGAGTAGAGTAATAAGGATTCTGCTGTTCTCATCAGCTTTTTTTGAGAGACCCGTATAGTCTTGCGGCAACACACCTGCCAAATCACGATTTTCAGCTTCAATTGATTTCATCGCCCAATTGATCGTTTTACCAATATTCTCCGCTTCGGAAAGGCTCATTAAGTATGAATATGTAGCGGTTTCCGGAATGTAGAGAACGCCTTTGGATTTATAATCGTCGGGAGTAATTGGTCGAACGCGAGTGCCTTGAGAGTCTTTACGCTCAACTTCCAACGCCAATTTGGCTTTTTTAAAACGCACATCTGCGAACTTAAGGAAAATCAGACCCAAAATCGGTTCACTTATTTCGTTAAGTTTTAGGGTTCCATTTGCTCGGAGATGTTCTGCCGCCGCCCAAAGTCTTTCTTCAAGTTGTTTACGATGGTTATTCATAATTTATTTTATTAATTCATCAAGACTGATTTCTAGAGCCTCGGCAATCTTGGCCACTGCAAAAACTGATGGTTTTTTAATTACACCAATTTCAATCTTTGTCAGCGTTGTGTACGGTATGTCAGCCTTTCTCGCTAATTCATCTTGAGACAAGCTTTTTCCTTTTCGTAGTCTTTGTATTTTTTCTCCCAAACTCTCAGCTTGCTTTCTATCCATAATTTGATAGTATTATCTTGACTGAATTAATTTCTAGCAAGATTATACTAATATGTTGTCGTACACAAAGCAATCCAGAATCCAAAAAATTAACCGCCCCGCAAAAGGATGACACCTGTTCAATACAGGGATCATCTCTTGACCAAGGTTGAGGGTTTCTAAAGTGTCCACTTTTTGGGGTACAGATCATGGAGCGGGTGAGGGGAATCGAACCCCTGTCTTCAGCTTGGAAAGCTGTCATAATACCATTATACTACACCCGCGAAAACAGTTTTCAATTTACAATTTCCCCAATTATCACGCCACATCATAAATTTTGCCCGGCTCGTTCACCGTGACATCTTTATAGCCATTCTGATTCAACAATTCTTTAAATGACGCGCTTTGATTTTCTTCACCATGCACTAAAAATATTTTTTTGAGGCCCTGAACATGTTGAATATAATCAAGTAAATCATTGCGGTCAGCATGCCCGGAAAAAGTGTTCATGACGGCGATTTCAGCACGCACATGGTGCGGTTCACCAAAAATATTAACTATTGGCTGTTTTTCAAGAATCTTGCGGCCCAATGTGTCTTTTGCCATATATCCGACAAGCATAATGGTATTTTTGGGGTCATCAATTGTGTTTTTCAAATGATGCAAAATACGTCCATTTTCACACATGCCGGAAGCTGAAATAATGATTGTTGGACCCGGGGCGTCGTTCAATGCTTTTGATTCTTCAACGCTGCGAACGTACCTTAATTTTCCAAAACCAAAAGGATTTTGACGATTTTCAATAAATTCGGACCAGGTTTCTTTGTCAAAGCATTCAGGATGATTCATAAACACTTCCGTAACATTGCCGGAAAGAGGACTATCCACATAAATCGGCAGATCTGGAATGCGTTTTTTTTGCCATAATAAATTCAGATGGTACACAACTTCCTGCGTTCGCTCCACAGAAAAAGCCGGAATGATAATTTTACCTCCACGCGCGGCAGTCCTGTTAATGACTTCTTCAAGCCTATTTGAAGCGTTTAAAATAGATTCGTGCAGACGGTTGCCGTATGTTGTTTCAATCATCAAATATTGTGTTTCCGGAAGTATTTGAGGATCACGCAAAATGGGCAGGTTTTTCCTTCCAAGGTCTCCGGTAAAAGCAAAATTGTAACGCGCATTCTTTTCTTTATCATAAATAATCAGATGTATTAAAGATGAGCCAAGAATGTGACCGGCATCATAAAATGAACATGCGACACCCTCGGTAACAACAAATGCCCGTTCATAACTTACGCCATAAAACTGATTCAAAGCTTTTTGAGCATCATCAACTGTATACAAAGGTTCAACCGGCTTTTTACCGCCCTTTTTTTTATAGCGATATTCCATATATTTCGCATCTTTTTCCTGAATATAGGCGCTGTCGAGAAGCATATAATTGCAGAGATCACGGGTGGCAAAAGTACTGTAAATTGGCCCTTTGTAACCCATTTTTACCAATAAAGGAATTCCTCCGCTGTGATCAATATGGGCATGGGATAAAATGACGGCGTCAATTGTGGATACATCAAAATCGAATTGCCTGTTTTTTATGGCAGATTCCTTGCGGTGGCCCTGGAAAAGCCCAAAATCCAGGAAAATTCTTTTACCATTCACCTCCAGAAGATGTCTTGAACCTGTCACTTCGCCCGCCGCGCCAAAGGATTGAATCTTCATTTGTGTTTAGCTATTTGATAGTTTATTGCGGATGTATTTTATTATCTGGTAAAAATTTCTCTGTTAATTATAGCATTACGATGACAAACCAGCCAGTCCCAGACTAAGAATAGCCGCAGTTTCCATCCGCAATACTCTTTTACCAAGACTGAAACACGGCAAATGAAGATCAGTAATTTGCCGCTTTTCGGCTGGGCTAAAGCCTCCCTCAGGACCAATCAAAATACTTAAGCCGTTTTTTTTATCAATGGTATTAAAAAAATTATCCTGTTTATTGTCCGCCACGGCGGATTTTTTTACGGAAAGATGCTCCATTCCAACAGTCAAGACAGCTTTTTCTTTTGCGTGATATTGACCCAAAAAATCTTTCAATTTTCCGCCTAAAAAAACTTCCGGAACACGCCCTCTTTCCGACTGCTCCCCTGCCTCAAGAACAATTTTATTGAAACGCTCAAGTTTTAACGGATGTTTGAAATCAGAAAAATCCGCATGGACCAAACTAATTTTATGCACACCAAGTTCAGTGGCTTTTTGCAGGATAAAAGCCAATTTATCCGGTTTGTTTGGAAGGGATAAAATAAGTTCCAGATTAAATGAAAGTTCGTTGTCATTTTCTTTTTTCAGTTCAAAAGATAGAACAAATTCTTTTTCATGCGCGCTCTGTACAATAAAATGATAATCAAAAAATGGCGCCGATGCTTGTTGCGCTGCGATAATTAGCCTGTCATCTTTTTTTGCGCGAAGCACTTTTTGCAATTGAAAAAAAATCTCGGGTTCATCTTCTTTTTTAAAATGAAATATTTCTTGAGGTTCCCCGATAAAAGCCGGCGATGTCTTGTTTCTAAGAAAAAAACGATATACGCGCATTATATTTGGTGATTAAAAGTCCGACAGTAATATTTATTATCTTTGCAGTTTGACGTTGTCAAGTACCATAAAAGTTTAACTTTTAACTATTCTAATGCATAATGAAATTAGCGTTCATTAAAAAATAATTGTGCTTCAGATTTTTTTTGCCATTTTAGCGGGCATTTTAACAATTGCCGCGCCCTGTATTTTGCCTCTATTGCCGATTCTTCTGGGTACTTCGGTTGGACAAACGAGTAAAACCAGACCTCTTTTCATTGTGCTGGGTTTTATATTGATTTTTTCGATTGCCGCGCTCTTTCTTTCGTTTTTAACTCGGCGCATTGGCTTTAATTCAAACATTTTAAGAAACATAGCCACGGTTTTTTTAGGAATTTTTGGCCTATTTATGGTTTGGCCAAAACCATTTGAACTCTTGACCGCTGCGTTAAGCAAACTATCAACAAGTGCCAGCCAGGCTGTAAGTTTAACAAAAAAAGGGAATTTTCAGGGCTTTTTATTGGGAATGACTTTAGGATTAGTGTGGACTCCGTGCGCGGGACCTGTTCTGGGATCGATTCTGACTCTTATCGCTACGCAAAAAAATCTTCCGACCGCTGCCATTCTGCTTATTGCTTATGCTCTTGGCGCCGGGATTCCAATGCTGATCATTGCGTACGGCGGCCAATATGTAACGAACAGAGTGAGGATTATCGCCCGTTATGCAGAGCGTATTCAGCAAATTTTTGGAATTATTATTATTATTTTGGCAGTAGCGATCTATTT
Source organism: uncultured Candidatus Peribacteria bacterium (assembly GCA_964655905.1). Lineage (GTDB taxonomy): Bacteria > Patescibacteriota > Gracilibacteria > UBA1369 > UBA1369 > CAYHVY01. The sequence goes on along the minus strand of CAZZPB010000031.1, from coordinate 756 downwards.
AAATTACGATATAAAAATTTATTCGTATATTTTACAATATTATCCCAGTTTAAATCTTTCACTTTAATATTATGTTGCCCCGCCATGGCTGGGGCTTTTATTTCTTAACCACCGCCATAGCGGGGTCTATATGAATATAAAAAAATATCTCCCACTGATTTTTATAGCAATTTTGCTTTTCACCATCGCGGGTTTTTATATCGATCAACAATCAAATCAAAAAGATTTATTTAAAAAAAGTCCATATAGCCAGGAAAATCAGTCTGTAACCCCTAAAAATATGAATCAAATCAATTTTTCAAATTATGGAAAAGCGCCTGAACTCAATGGTGCTGGTAAATGGCTAAATAGTAATCCGTTGTCGATAGCCGGTTTAAAAGGAAAAGTTGTCCTCATAGATTTTTGGACGTACTCCTGTATTAACTGTATCAGGACATTGCCCCATGTCACAAAATGGTATGACACTTACAAAGATAAGGGGTTCGTTATAATTGGAGTACATACTCCCGAATTTGATTTTGAAAAAGAAACGGCCAATGTTAAAGACGCAATTAAAAATTTCAATATTAATTACCCGGTTGTGCAGGATAATGAATTTAATATTTGGAACGCCTATAACAACAAATATTGGCCGGCAGAATATTTGATTGATAAGAATGGGGATGTGGTTTACACGCATTTTGGAGAGGGCAATTATGATCATACCGAAAACGCAATTCGATCTTTGCTTGGCTTGGATATGACCGCGCAAACGGG
>CAZZPB010000030.1:0-4873 GCA_964655905.1 uncultured Candidatus Peribacteria bacterium | reverse complement strand
TTTCCTGAATTTTTATTCAAAGAAGAAAACGTATGATCCAGAGATACCCCGTGCGTAAGCACTTCGGAGCTTCATTCCCGTACCCGCCCTCTGGAAGCTTTAATTTGACTTCTGATTTTTTTTATCATCAAGATTTTTTCTTTTGCTCTTTTTGAACGTTTTTGCTTCTGTTTTTTTAACTTGAAGACTTTTTTTGACAACTCTGATTTTTTGCCTTCCACCGCCTGCTCTATTTTCAGGATAAGCAATTTGTAGGCAGAAAGCCTGTTTTTGCTTTGTTCACGGTGTTTTTGGCAGCGAACCTCGATACCTGTAGGTATGTGCCTTAGTGAAACCGTACTGGAAGTTTTATTTATTTTTTGACCGCCCTTTCCGCTTCCCCGCATAAATTGTTCACGGATATCCGCCGGGTAAACGTGAAGCCTATGAGCTTTTTGCAAATATTGTAAAGATAGATTGACAGGAAAAAGCACGGAAAGTGGTAAAAATAATGCGGCCGCAATCACGATTATCTTATAAACTGAATTCTATGAGCGCTTTTTTTATTATTTCATCATCGGTCGAAAATCCCTTTTTGTAAATAATCTGTTCGGAATAATCTATGTCGTCAAAATAGGCGAGTTGGGTTCTAAAAATCTTCTCATTAAATTCATTGCCAAAAATCTCCACTCCCTTCATCGCTATCTCGGAAACGGTATGATGCGCTTTTATAATGAAATACAAATCAACATAATCTTTCCACTTGGCGCGGCGGCCCAGCGCGAACGCCTTCATGGCGCCAAGAGTAAGGATATTTGGCAGTTTTATAACATTGTCAAAAGATTCGGAAAAATTGATTTTATATGGAAATTGAAAGAAGGTAAACCTTACGCCATTTATCATGAGAGTGAATTGCCCAGTTTCATCCCGTATAACAGCATTTATTTTTACTTCATGTAAAATTTTCCTTCTGATTCCTGCATTCATGAATTTGTCAAAAGTAAACAAATCATAATCGATTGATTCACGATGTCCAAGATGCAGTGCGATAGCAGTGCCCCCGACCAGGCCAAAATTTTTTGAAAATAATGCAACGACCGGCAGAAGCTTTGATTGAGTTTTCGTTAGAATTTCCTTATGCATATTTTTGGAAATATAAAGAAAAATAATTTACTATTTTCCGATCATAATTAATCCGCATGCGATGCGTCTGCTTATGGAAAATTTTTGCGACTTCCTGCATGCCAAGAAGCGAAATCAGCTCTTTTACATCCTTCATGTCGCCATAGTTTAGAACAGCTTCAACTACAGCTTCTTTTGATAGGCCGTCATAATTTTTTGTTGACCAAAACAAATACTTTCTTTGTTTTACAAAATCGCCGATAGTCATGGCATCATTATATCCTGATTTCGGCTATCGAGAAAGAGCTCCCTTATGGTCAAAAATAACCCGTTTACACGCCCCGTAGGGAACGGTCGCGACCGTTCCCTACGGGGCGTGTCTTGACTTTGTTGAGCCGGAGCACTATACTGTTTCAGTAGATTATAAAATTTTATAATTAAATGAAACTAAAAGAATTTCGGAAAAGGATGCAGAAGGGTGTTTTTTCAAGTACAGAAGCGCATATTTTGTGCTTTGATGAAAATCCCGATGTTCTCAATCTGCAATTGCATCAGTGGAAAATGGCAGGTGATTTGATTGCCCTGAAACGTGGAATTTATATGTTTTTTGATGCAAAACCCCATGCCTATGAGATCGCGCAAAATTTATATTCTCCGTGTTATTTCAGCCTGGAATATGCGTTAAATTTTTACGGCATCATGCCGGAAACAATTTTTGAGTATACTCTCGTAACTTCAAAGGCCACGAGACGCTTTTCAACTCCGGTGGGAGTTTTTATTTATCAAAAAATAAAAAAAGAAGCTTTCTGCGGCTTCGATTCTCAAACCCTCATGGTGGAAAAAGAAAAAGCCCTTGTGGACTATTTCTACCTTCATAGCGCGGAACTTCAACCGCGTGACTCTTTTTGGGAACATTCCCGTCTTGAAGCAAATGCAACGAAGATTAATGCTAAAAAAACTTTGTCCTACGCAAAATTATTTAAATCTGGCAGATTAATTTCCTTACTCAACAGTTTTTTTTCCTATGCAAAATCTCACTAAACTTATTCAAGAAGCAAAAAAAAGAGCCATCACCGATCAGGGTATTTTGAATCTTATCAGAGAATATCTCCAGGTCCTTATTTTAAAAGCCATTTATCAATCAAAATATGGGAGCGGCTTATCGTTTATGGGCGGCACATGTCTGCGCATTTGTCACAATCTCAAAAGATATTCGGAAGATCTGGATTTTGCCATGGATAGAAAAATCCAGAAATATTCTTTTACCGAATTGCATGAAATTATCATCTCATTTTTGAAAAATACTGATTTTGACGTTGATATCCATGTGGGTGAAGAAAAAGTCGTGCAGAAATCATTTATTCGTGTCGGTAAACTTCTTCATGCATTTGGATTAAGCCCGCTTAAAAAGCAAAAAATCCATGTCAAACTTGAAATCGATACCCGTCCCGTACCTGTCAGTTCTCATGAAATGGAAAGTTTTTTTGTGACAAAATTCAATGAAATGTTTCCGATTCTCAAGCATTCCGATGATACAATGTTTGCTGGAAAAATCTGCGCTATCTTCAATCGTGAATATACAAAGGGCAGAGATTTTTATGATCTTCTCTGGTATTTAAATCGCAAACAGAAGATGAATATTGATTTTTTAAATAAAGCGCTTAAGCAGTCCAGGGGGGGAATTTCTTTTCATGACAGCGAAGATGTTTTGCTGGCTTTGAAAAAAAAGATTAAGACTGTGCGAATTGAAGAAATCATGAAAGATATGAGCCGTTTTTTGGAGGATGCTTCCGAAGAGGCGGTGCTCAAAAACTACCATGCTGCTTTTGAACAGGCCGCTGCCCGATATTTGGTTTACACGCCCAGCCTTCGCTGAAGCTATGGCTGGTGAACCCGTTTACACGCCGAAGCTCCGAAGGTGCAAAGGGGTGCAGTGTTGTTAGTTCAGCTGCTTTAGTTAAGGCAAAATTCGTTATGGCATCTTTATCTCCTTGCTGGAGATTTTGCATATCGCGGTTTAATCTTTCAAAATATTCAGCCAAAACTGCTTCTTTTACGACCAAAATTTCCACTTCATCAATCTGTGCATCTTGCGTTCCCTCATTAAAAAGCACGGCAACAAAAAGCAGATCAAGCATTTCAACTGGCTGGTTTATGAGAAGTTTATTGCTGATTGAAAAGAAACCTTATCCTCTCCAAACATACTTCGCCAACTTAAAAGTCCCGACCTTCTTCATAACACCACAGCCGATATATTTCAAAAATCTTAAGCGCAACGCTTCCGCTGTCAGTTTTTTAGAGCTGAGTTTTATGGCTTTTTTAATTGTCAATTCACTGTTTTTTGCCAAATAGTTCAGCAGTTTTTTATCCAACAAATCCATGGCGTTCCATGTCGTTAGAGAGCGCAATTTTTCCAGCCGTTCCAAATATTCCTTGTCTTGAAACACTTGCTGTTGTGACTCAACAACTCCTCGCAGATAAAATTCAACAAAATCCGTCAAATCTTTTTGATCGCGACCGCGATTCAAAAAAAAGTGATAACGGTTTAAGTTTGCATAATAGTACTGCGACAAATTATAAAGTTTTTGCAGATTATAGCCGACTTTTTTGAGCAAGAAATCTTCCAAAACCCGCACCGTTCTACCATTGCCATTCACAAACGGATGAATCGCAATAAAAACAAAATGGAAGATGGCAGGCTTAAGCAAAGGATCTAAACTCTTATTATTCTTCAAAAAATCATTGAGCTTTCTCATCAACGTGGGCACAACTTTAGGATCCGGAAAAGTGTAAGAAATCTTATCGGAAAAGGGATCACCCAAATAGTTCTGAATATCTCTATACCGACCAGCCCGATAGTGAGGCTCAGTGAGAGAACCCTTGAGATCGGCGCTAATTTGGCGATGAACATCAATAATCAGAGCATCAGACATTGGACTCTTTAAATGTGACACCACAGCAAGATGCGCATTGGCCACATTCAGAATCTCCCGCTCCTCTTCGTTGCGTGCTTTGCCACGATAAAGAACTTTTTGAGCCGTATTATAATTAATCAGACTGTATTCAATCTTTGTTGAACTATAGGCCTGTTGAAGATAATTCCTCCTGAAAATATTTTGAAACAGCTCAGGTGAAATCGAAAGCGCCTTAAGTGTTTTTTCCTGATGCTTAATTTTTTGAATCAAAGCTTCAATCTGCTCATTGGGCAAAAATTGATAGCCTAGGATTTCAGATTTAACCATAAACAAGACCTGAAGTTATACTCTCATAGTTTACAGTATTTTGGGGTTAAAACAAATATTTTTACTCCAAGTTTACTCCAAGTTTTACTCCAAACCTGGCGGAGAGACTGGGATTCGAACCCAGGAGGAGCTTGCGCCCCTAACAGTTTTCAAGACTGTCGCTTTCGACCGCTCAGCCATCTCTCCTTTGATTTGGGGGCAACCTACGGTTTCCCCCAAGCACCCCCGCTTTCGCGAGGGCCCCCTGCCCCTTCATAGCTTCCGAATGGGAACCCACGAGACCCATTCGGAAGCTTAGTCTGCACTCTAACAGTTTTTCAACAAAATATTATTTTATTCATGCTTCATAAGTTTGGCAACTTATTTGGTAAGCTCACTTCGTCTCACAACTGGCAGAGCCAGATTGTTCACCTTGTTCGCACTCGCTCCGCTCGGACAAGATGCTAAATTTGGTAAGCTCACTTCGTCTCACAACTGGCAGAGCCAGATTGTTCGCCTCGTTCGCACTCGCTCCGCTCCTTTATTTGTAA
>CAZZPB010000029.1:0-22793 GCA_964655905.1 uncultured Candidatus Peribacteria bacterium | reverse complement strand
TTAAAAATGACCAATGATCAAGCACCAATATAAATAATTACCAATAACCAAGCACCAAATTCCAAACAATATCAAATGATCAAAATTCAAAACGTTTCGTATTTTTTAATTTTGAATTTGTTTGGAATTTGATCATTGGTTATTGATCATTCCACAATGTACCACATTAAATTTTCATAAACTTTTATTCAAAGAGAAAATCACTTGATTCATAACATATTGGACATGCCGTATTGTTATAAAAAAATCGTTGTTAAAGTGGGAACAAATGTTATTGCCAAAGCAAATGGAGCGCTGGACCGGACCATTATGGCCAATTTGGTCCAGGAAATATCTAAAATAAAAAATGATTCAATTGATATTATTTTTGTGACTTCCGGAGCCGTTGGAGCCGGAACTTCCATTGTTCAGATCAAACAAAAAGCAAATGATGTCATTAAACGCCAGATTTTGGCTTCAGTAGGGCAAATTACCTTAATGAAAATTTATTCGGAGCTTTTTGATTTTCATCATGATACTTGCGCGCAGGTGCTCGTGACAAAAGAAGATTTTAAGGATCGCCAGCATTATCTCAATCTTAAAAACTGTTTTGAGGCTTTGCTTCAGCACAAAATTGTGCCGATTGTGAATGAAAACGATGTGGTTTCTGTCACTGAACTCATGTTTACCGATAATGATGAGCTTGCGGGGCTTATTGCCTTGATGCTGAACGTGGACGCGCTTATTATTCTCACAAATGTGGATGGAATATTTGATGGCAATCCGCAGAATGAAAAAGTAAGTAACAAAAATTTTTGTTCCTTGTTACCTGTAATCAAATCCGGCGCAAATCTTGAAAATTTTATTTCACCGGAAAAATCTTCCTTTGGACGCGGCGGCATGCTGACCAAGGCAAAGTTGGCCGCAAAACTTGCGAAACTTGGTATCACAACCCACATCGCGAATGGGAAAAACAAAAATATTCTCGGTAAAATTTTGGCAGGTGAAGATGTTGGGACAAAATTTCTTCCGTAAAAAAATCTTTCAAATATCAAACGCTGGATTGCAGTTTCCTCAGACTATGAAAAAGGTAAAGTATATGTGAATAAATGCGCTGAAGAGGCTTTAACGTCTAAAACTAAAGCAGTAAGCCTGCTGCCTGTTGGAATTACCAAGATTGAAGGTGATTTTAAGAAAGGAGATATTGTTCGGATTCGCAATGAACAGGATAAAAACATAGGTTTTGGCCTGGCTCAATATGATTCGGCAGAAGCACATGAAGTCATCGGTAAAAAAAATAAAAGGCCACTTATTCATTACGATTATTTATTTTTAGAATGATGCAATGATGCAGCAATTTTTGAACAAAACAATCAGAGAAGCCGAAGGTTGGGTCTCGTGGGCTCCCAACCGAAGGCGTGCGAAGGGGAAGGGGGCCCCCGATCTAATCGGGGGTACCTGGGGGAAACCGTAGGTTGCCCCCAGAAATACGATTATTTATTTTTAGAAAAATGAACAATGTCGCTATTATTGGAGGCGGGAACATGGGAGGGGCTTTTTACAGAGGTTTAAGTAAAATTTTTCCTCCCGATTCACTATTTATTTGTGATCGCCATCCGGAAAAACTGAAGGCGCTGGGCGCGAAACATTGCAGCGGCGATTTGAACGAAGTTTTAAAAAATGCACAAACTATTATTTTAGCGGTAAAGCCGCAATCTTTTTCTGAATTTTGCCAGAATTTGCGGGTTCCGCTTGCAAAAAAACTGATTATTTCCATCATGGCGGGAATTTGTATTGATACTCTGCAAAAAAAGCTAAAAGCGCAAAAAATTGTCAGGGCGATGCCGAATTTACCGGTTCAGGTGGGGCTGGGTATGACCGGCTGGATTGCCACAAAAAAGCTTAGCAGTATCGATAAAAAACTGGTACGAAAAATTTTCCAATCAATGGGAAAAGAACTTGAACTTAAAACTGAAAAAAAAAATAGATGCACTTACTGCTATCAGCGGTTGCGGACCGGCTTACTTTTTTTACCTTACAGAACTTTTGGCAGCCAAAGGAAAAAAAATGGGCTTCACGGCAAAAGAGGCGAGGCAACTTGCTGAATCGGCTTTTATTGGCGGCGCAGTTTTGCTGAAAAACAATGATCTGGATGCCGCGGCGTGGCGTCAGGCGGTCAGTTCAAAAGGAGGAGTGACAGAGCGGGCGATTCAATATTTTAATGACGCCGGACTGCCCGATATCGTTGCGGGGGCCGTGGAAACGGCAAAAAATCGCACAGCCGAAATGGGTGGGGAACGGTTTGAAACCGTGCAAAACACTGATTATTTATTACCAACAATGTTCCCAATTTTAGAAAAAAACCTTGCCAAGGTGAAAAAAGCCGGCAGATCCCTGTCGCTATTGCCTGAAAAGAAGATTAATCAGATTTTGGCTGATATAAGCCGTATCCTCATTGCTAAACAAAAATTTATTGTAACGGAAAATCAAAAGGATTTAAAAAAAATGGCCGCCAATGATCCAAAATATGATCGTCTTCTGCTCACGAAAGAGAGGCTTGTTGATATCGCGAAAGATATCAATAAAATTATCGCGCTGCCATCGCCCCTTCATAAAATTTTGGAAAAACGTACGCGGCCAAATGGCCTCCATATAAGTAAAATTACCGTTCCGCTTGGGGTTGTCGGTATTATTTACGAAGCGCGTCCAAATGTGACCGTTGATGTTTTTACCATTTGTCTAAAGTCAGGCAATGCCTGCGTTTTGAAAGGAGGCAGTGAGTCATATCATTCGAACATCGCGCTTGTGAAACTTATTCAATCGGTGCTCAAAAAACATAATGTGGATCAAAATATCATTTATCTTTTGCCAAATGACCGCGCGCTGCTGCAGGAAGTTATGCATGCCCGGGATTTTATAGATGTCATTATTCCGCGCGGCGGGCAAAATCTGATCAATTTTGTGCGTGAAAATTCAAAAGTTCCTGTGATTGAAACGGGCGCCGGTATCGTTCATACTTTTTTTGATGAAACCGGTGATCTGGAAATTGGTAAAAAAATTATTTTGAACGCCAAGACGCGGCGCGTGAGCGTTTGTAACGCCCTGGATACCCTCATTATTCATAAAAAAAGATTAAAAGATTTGGCTTCGCTTGTTAAACCCCTGCTGCAATTTGAAGTGGCAATTTTTGCCGATAGCGCCGCACGCCTTGCGCTTCAGGGAAAATACAAATCAAATCTGCTGCATAAAGCTGGTGTCAAAGATTTTGGGCAGGAATTTTTATCATATAAAATGGCCATAAAAACGGTCTCTGGTCTGCAGGACGCGTTGGAGCATATCGCGACACATGGTTCAAAGCACAGCGAGGCAATTATTTCTAAAAATCTAAAAAATATTGAGACTTTTTTGGAGCAGGTTGACGCGGCCTGTGTCTATGCCAATACCTCAACCGCTTTCAGTGACGGCGGACAGTTTGGCATGGGAGCGGAAATCGGCATCAGTACTCAAAAACTGCACGCCCGCGGCCCCATGGCACTGCCGGAATTAACGACTTACAAATGGGTGGTACGTGGGAAAGGGCAAGTGAGAAAATGAAGTCGTTGTAAGGAACGCAGATCTGGGTTCCTTAGAGGAAGTAGACAATAATTTCTTTTTTACAATGAAAATCCTCGGTATTGAAACTTCGTGTGATGAAACGGCGGCGGCAGTTGTTGAAAACGGCACAATGGTTTTGTCCAATGTGATCGCATCGCAAATTCCGCTGCATCAAAAAACAGGAGGAATTGTGCCAGAAGTGGCAGCGCGGGAACATGTGATAAAAATTATTCCTGTCATCGAAAAAGCCCTGCGAAAAGCCAAAATTATACTGTCCGAGATTGACGTTATCGCGGTGACACAGGGCCCGGGACTGGTAAGTTCACTGGTTATCGGCATCAGTACTGCCAAAACAATCGCAATGGCAACCAATAAACCTCTGATTGCAGTTAATCATATTGCCGGCCACATTTACGCAAATTGGCTTCAGAAAGATCAAAAAACTGTAAAGAAAGATCGTGGTCGGTCCGTTGCTAGAAATATTATTTTTCCATGTGTTGTTTTAACCGCATCTGGCGGCCATAATGAGCTTGTGTTTATGAAAGAGCACGTGCATTTTCAATCGATCGGGGAAACGCTTGATGATGCCGCCGGGGAAGCATTTGATAAAGTCGCCAGGCTCCTGGGTTTGGAGTATCCGGGCGGTCCGGAAATTGCAAAATTAGCGCCGGGCGGTGATCCAAAACGTTTTTCTTTTCCGAGGGCGTATTTGCACGAAACAAGTTATGATTTCAGCTTTTCGGGCCTAAAAACAGCGGTTTTAAATCTTGTAAAAAAAGAACACACTGCTAATGGAAAACTTTCCAAAAAATTTATAGCTGATTGCGCCGCGGCCTTTCAGGAAGCCGTTTGTGAGGTGCTTTCGGACAAGCTGCTGCGGGCGGCGGAAGAGTATAAAGTTCGATCTATCCTTTTGGCAGGTGGGGTTTCCGCAAATATTCGTTTGCGAAATATGATTCATCAAAAAATAAAAGACGGCTATTTTTATAATTACAAAGCCAAAAACTCCCCTCCAAAAAAAATGGCCATCACGCATAAACCCGCTTTTTTTTATCCCGAAGATTTTTCCTGGTGTACCGACAACGCGGCGATGATTGCCGGCGCCGCGTATTTTTTTGTCAACAAAAAGAAAACATCCAAAAAATCTTTTATGGCAATAAACGCGGATCCGCATTTAAGTTTGAAGACATAGAATTCCGTATTTCAGAAAAAATTTAGAAAACGTTCATTTCCCGCCTGCGCGGGAATGACAGACGGAATTAATTTATTTGTACTTCATATTAGCGCAAGCTGATTGTCACCCCCGCGAAAGCGCGCATGTCATCCCCGCGAAAGCGCGCATGTCATCCCCGCGAAAGCGCGCATGTCATCCCCGCGAAAGCGCGCATGTCATCCCCGCGAAAGCGGGGAAGGTCGTTTGTCATCCCCGCGAAAGCGGGGAAGGCCTAAAGTTTGCGCTGCGCGTTTTTTCTACCAAAATCACTTGATCCCAAATCCATGTTATATTTAGCCATATGAAAAAGCATTTTATTGTATTTTTTCTTTTTCTGGTTCTTGGAATAGGGCTTTTTATAAATATGATTGTGCAGACAGGCCCGGCGCAGATCTGGTCAACGTTGCGGAATTTTTCTTTTTTGTTTTTTTTGGTATATTTAACGCTTTCTTCTCTCAATTTTGGACTTTACACATTGCGCTGGAAATTGATTTTGCAGGCTCTTTTAAAGCGTGAAAAGGCTCCGCGTTTTCGTAAAACAGTATCTTTTTTTGATCTTTTCTTTCATAGAATGGCTGGTTTCGCGATTGGTTATCTTACTCCAACGGCTCAAACCGGGGGTGAACCATTGCGGATTTTACTGCTTCACCGCGATGGAATCCGCATGTCGCTTTCAACGGCTTCGGTCATTATTGATAAAGCGCTGGAATACAGCACGCTGATGATTTTTATTGTAATCGGAATTTTTCTTGCGTTGTTGGATGGTTCATTTCCGGCCGGCAGCCGCGTATTTTTTGGCGGAGTGCTGGTCACATTTTTTGTGCTGATATTCTGGTTTTATTACGCGTCGTTAAAAAATATTGGTTTTTTCAGCTCACTGCTGCGGTTTTTCCATTTACACAAATTTAGTAAAATCGAAAAGGCGATTAAAAAAATCGTGAAAGTGGAAGCGCAAATGGCCGCATTCTATAAACAAAATGGCCATATTTTTTTAATACTGATATTGATTTCCATCATTATCACCGGATTTCAACTATTTGAACATTATATGCTTGCGTTATTTTTTGGCGTAAAAATGACATTTTTTCAAACATTTCTCGTCAGCACAATCCCCTATCTGGCATATATTGTACCTATTCCGGGCAGTTTGGGAATTCTGGAAAGCGGCCACGCGATGATGTTTGCGCTGCTTGGCATTCACATCAACGCGTTTGTACTGGTTTTTATTATCCGTATTCGCGATTTTGTATTTGTGCTTTTGGGGCTTATCCATGCTTCAAAAGAAGGCTTAAGGATGCTGCGCGAAGCGTTTGGCAACAGATAAAAAGATCGCAAAATTATTACCCTGGAAGAGATGCCAGTTTGTTTAAGCCACCCATCAAATGTCCAACTGTATAAATGGACAAAATTGGGTCGTCAGCCTGTTTTTGTAACATGACTTTTAAATCCTGCGCTGCTGCTGCTATAATTTTTTGTAATCTGGCAAGATCGGGGTCTTTTTCGGTATCAAAAGGGCCTAATACTGCCTGCCAATGTTTAGAAAGCATTTCACTTGCGTTCATTGATAAATGATTTTCTTTATCATAAAAAATCTTTGCCGCCTGCGGATCCAAAACAGCCTGCAGCAAATGTCCACCTATAATATATTCATAACCAATGGCCCTACCTGATTCCAATTTTTTTGGATCAGCCTTAAGAAGCAGGTCAATATTGGCCACAATAAGATCTTTTAAATTCATGTAAAGCTGGTAATCCATATCTTTTTCGTACTTTCCAGCCAGAACAATGGCGCCCTCAAGTGCATGGCAGCCCTTTTCTGTTAAATCTGCAGCTCTAAAATGATATTCTTGAGGATTAGACTGGAAGGATAACAACTCTCTAAAATTTCTTTCAAGATAATTGTTTGCTATGTGCCCAAGATCATGCGGAGAAAGATAAACGGATGGAGCAGGATGAAATGTTTTAAAACGAAATCCTTTGGTGTGAAATGGCATATTTTGCCTTGTAGCCAAAAGCATTGCCCAGCTTAATTCTTTGGTTTCACGTAAAGAAGGAAGATTTGGCACGGCTCCATGTTGAACATCCAAAACCATCATCCCAACTCCAAAAAGGCATGGAATACCATTTTGCAAATGCGTTCTCATCAGTCTTGCAATCCGCGGATCACCCTGAAATTCATCATCACCAAGTTCGGCTTCAAGAGCAAGAGGATGGGAATCAATCTTCTCATGGAAATAAGGATTAGAATTGCGCACCAGATAATCTATAGCCGCATTTCTTAAATCATGGCTCCCGGCCACGCCGCCTGCGGTGATATGGGAAATTATGCCAATGTAATTTGTCATGGCACTTTGTTCATCCTGCGATAATTTTGTATAAGGTTGCTGAAGCATTGCCGATGGCAAACGAACGGAAACCTTATCGTCATATTTTTTTGCATTTTGAACAATCAAGGTATCAATATTGTTTAATACTTCTGCCAAAAATACTTTTCCCTGTTCGCGTGTAGCCTCTATTTTTTCACGCAGGGTTCCATTTTTAGGATATTCCGGTACTTTTTCATAGATTTCTTTGCTAATTTTGAATTTAAATTCAGAAAGTTTTGGAGCTTGCGCTGCTTCCTTGGACGGGGCTACGTCGCCAATAACGCTTTGAACTGACCTATGTGTTTCATCCTGAAGAACAGCTGTTTTTTTGCAAGCCAGACCGGAAGTAGAAAGCAAAGCAGTAAGTGTTAGAACGTCAAATGTCTTTCTTGCATATCTCGAAACGCGATGTTTAAGTTCAATTGCCATAAGTAGTGTTTATAATCTTGAGATATGTATTTTATAGTAAAAATATATTTTGTCAAGCTATGAAGCCAAAATTGTTCTCGGGCCGGACTATTTTATAACAGGTAACTTTGCTATACTGACATTCGTTTTTACATTTTTTATGGAAAATAAAACAGCTTTGCAATATCAGGACACGGATGATGATGAAAGTGTCTCAACTGGATCTCTTGCGCCGCCATATCAGACTCCAAAGGGCGTGCACGATATTTTGCCTGTAGATCACAGATATCACACATTTATTAAAAAAGTTGTGCGGCATCGTTGTCGGCAGGGTGGTTTTAGACGCATTACAACACCGTTATTTGAGTTTACCGATGTTTTTACGCGCGGCATTGGCGCCACCAGCGATATTGTCAGCAAAGAAATGTATACTTTTAATGACAAAAAAGGGCGAAGTTTAACACTCAAACCTGAGGGTACGGCCGGCGTCGCGCGGGCATACATTCAAAACGGCATGTCTGCCTGGCCGCAGCCTGTTGAATTATTTTATGTTGAACCGCATTTTCGCTACGACAGGCCGCAAAAAGGACGCTACCGTCAGTTTTGGCAGTTTGGTTTTGAGGTGATTGGGGAAAGTGATCCGGCGCTGGACGTTCAAATTATTCAACTTGCATGCAATATTTTACAGGATTTGGGAATTGCTCCCCTTTTTACCCTTCAACTTAACAATATTGGCTGTGATGTTTGTCGTCCGAATTTTTTAAATGTTTTGAAGGATTTTTATTTTGGCAAGGAACGATCCCTGTGTCCGGACTGCAAATATCGTCTTGAAAAAAATCCTCTGCGTCTGCTGGACTGCAAAGAGGAAGATTGCCAAATTTTGGCTCAAATAGGGCCTAAACTACATGACTATCTTTGCAGTGAATGTAAAATGTATGATGGTGATGTTAAAGATTTTTTGAAGGAATTGAATATTCCATATCATCAAAATAACGCTTTGGTAAGAGGATTGGACTATTATACTAAGACAGTTTTTGAATTTTGGGATCGCAGCAATGGAGCGCAAAACGCCATAGGTGGCGGAGGACGATATGACGGTCTCATTGAACTTATGGGAGGAGAAAAAACACCCGCCTGTGGCTTCGCCGCAGGCATTGATCGCATTATCGCCACGATGAAACGTGAAAAAATCCATGTGCCGGATAAAGATGATTTGCATGTTTTTGTGGCACAGCTAAGCCAGGAAGCAAAAAAGAAGTGTTTGCCGCTGATTACAAAATTGCGGGAAGCCGGAATTCGCACCATGGGCGCTCTCGGAAAGGGAGCCATTAAACAGCAAATGCGTCTTGCCGATAAATTTCAGGTTCCTTATACAATCATTATGGGTCTAACAGAGGTACGCGAAGGAACAGCCATTATCCGCGACATGAAGGTGGGCACACAGGTCACTGTGGAGCTGGATGACGTTGTTGATGAAATTATTAAACGCATAGGAAAGAAGAATCTGGATACTTTTAGCCCTGGAGAGCTGATATTTTGAGATTAAGTCTTGTTCTGAGGAAAATTTGTGCATGCAAAAATGTAAGGCCTGAAAGGATTTTTTTTACAGTTACCCTTCCATAGCCCTTTCTGTTTCCATTTTGTTCCGCCCATCATAGCCCACATCGGAACAGCCCTGTCTTTAATACCTTTTTCTTTCCTTCATGTATGTGATCACAACGGAGATTCTACACAAAGAAGATTAAAATTCTCTAAACAAGAAATGAATTTTTTATAAACATTAGCTATAATTGTTAAAATTCATAATTCTAATGACACAAATTCTAAATTCAAAACAGCGTATTGTTTCAGTTATAGCTCTTGTCCTGTTGACAATTATTCCGGTGAACGCGGCCAGTTTTAAGGATCTGGCAGAGACAAACGAACACTACGCGGCTATTGAATATCTGAAAGCCAAAGGAATTTTATCAGGTTATCCGGATGGGACTTTTCAGCCGCAAAAACCTATAAACCGCGCTGAGGCGTTGAAAATGCTTTTATTGGCTATTAAAAGCGCTTTTGACAGTAAAACAGAGTTGAAATTTCCCGATGTCGCTAAAAATGACTGGTTTTATGATTATGTGGCGAAAGGTTTTGATTTAAAAATTGTTGAAGGCTACCCAGATACCACTTTTAAGCCGGAAAATAACATCAATCTTGCTGAAAGTTTAAAAATTATTTCTCTGTCTTTTCAACTGCCTGTTCCTCCAAAACCGCTTCAAGCGGCTCCTTATGCTGATGTCGCGCGGGATGTATGGTACGCGGATTATGTGCAATATGCCAAAGATAAGCAGTTTATTGCAGCGCGTGATGACGGAAATCTTCACCCTGAATTGCATGTAAGCCGCGGTGAATTTGCCGAAATCGTTTACAGGCTGCTGTATGTGCGGGAGAAAAAGCTTGAAAATTTTCCATTAAATACAAACTGGCCCGTTTTCACGCATCCCACTGAGCATTATTCACTTAAATACCCTTTTGAATGGACGAAAATTGTGGCGGACACACAGACGATTTTCTGGAAACGTGATGCACCTTCCGGGCAGGTCAGTTTCGCGAGAGTTTTTCCGAACAGCGCGACCGTTGTAGTTGCCGTTGATCCAAATACTGCAAAACTTTCGCTTGAAAATTATCTGGCGAAAATATCGTATGATGCCGCAGCGGTAAAACAAAAACTCGTCCTAAATGGTTATCCTTTTTCGAGTATTGCAATTCCTGCAAGCGGTCTGAAGGATTTTTATTTTGAACTGCCCAATAAAACCATCCTGATTGTGTATTCACAAACAGGTTCTGGAGCATTGCAACCGCAACTGGAAGAGGAAATCCGCTATCTTGTCGGCAGTATTCGTTATTCCGAACAGGGCGGGCAGGAAAATAAAGAAACTTTATTGAGCGACATTCGACAAAATTTGTTGACTCCCGGAAAAGGGAAAACTGCCATAAAACTTTTACCCGACGCAATCATTATTGAAACGGACACCATCGGCATTGGCACGGGACCCGTTGATTATTATTACAGCGCCAAATATGATGTTACCGTGAAATATGAAAGAAACAGCGACGTGCTGCTGGCAATGAAAACGGCAAGAGTAACAGCTTTTTAGTTGGGAACAGCAGTTATAGGTTAAATTATGCTTTACGCTTAAATCGATATTTATGAAAAAATTATTTAAATTGTTTATAATTTTGCCATTTTTTTCCGCCATGGGATGTACAAAGTCTGTTATGCACGATACACAAATTGCGCAAAATACATCACCTCAAATCGTGCAGAATACAGAGGCACAGACTCAGATCGTACAGAATAAAAAAGTTTTACAAAATCTCCAACAATCCACTGTAGAAAATAAAGCTTCGATGGCTGAATATATAAACTCTACTTATGCATTTTCGTTGTCATATCCAAAAGATGATTGGATAATTGATGAAAATCCTAAAAGTAAATATATAAAAGTCCAATTTATATCAAAAGAAAGGCAAAAGTGGTTGCAAGAAACCGGTGGATACGATATGTCTGAAGCGGATATTTTCATTAACGTATATGATTCTGTTGCAGATCTGCCACGCAATAAATTGGGTCAATTGCCCCTCAAAGAATGGATAACAAAACAGGCATCTGGTGCAGGAATGTTTGATTTGCAGGAAATAATGTTTGCAAATTCCACTGCTTTCGTGGCCTTTTATGGATCAGGAGATGCGGCAGATCCTGTTATATTTGTTGAACACAATAAAAAAATATATCGCATCGATATTACTCGCGTTAGTGATGATGATCCACGAAATGAGCAAATTGAAAAAATTGTTCAAACATTTAAATTTACTAATTAAGCTTGGAAATCAATTTATCAACATTTTTATATCTTTTAGCATTTTTTTGCGCTTCAGCAGATTGTTTTAACCAGACTTTTTCCTGTTTTGATGAAATATCCCCAAGGTTGAGATACAATGTCTTGGTTTTTATAAACTGTCTTAAGTAAACGTTAATTATACCGCTAAGCGATAAACCCATGTCCGCGGCAATTTTTTGAGCATTTGCTTTAATTTTTGGTTCAGTTTTGATAATTATGGCTGTCTTCATAAAATAATGATATTAACAAAGTATATACGAAGTATATATCGTTCTGTTAATTTTAGCAAATTGTTTGAGCACACTATGATGATATCGATGGGCATTGTATCATTGATAAATTTTGACTATAATCTGCGTGTTTTTAGTATTTTTCAATTTTGCATTGTATAAATTTTTCTTTATAGCGCTGGTTTTATTGTTATTTGTACTTGGTGGATGCCAGCCAGCGCGACAAGATGAGCAATCTTCAGCCACCGGGGGAATTCAGCAAGTTCGAAATATACCCATTATTCCATTTACAAAAGGTCCAACCGATCCGCCGGAAAGTATGAAAGGGCCAAAAGCGCTGTCTGGTAAAAATTAAATTGTATTTTTTCGAGTAGTCTAAAGATGGATTTTTATCAAAAAGCGCTTGAACTGCTTGCCAAAACGCATGGTGAACTTGCTGTTGGGTTAAAAGTTCCGCTGGAAACCAGGGAAGATCTTTCTGTGGCATACACGCCGGGAATCGCGGCGCCATGCCGAAAAATTGCTCAAAATCCAGATGACATTTATAAGTATACAATCAAAGGAAATATGGTAGCCGTTGTGACTGACGGATCGGCTGTTTTGGGATTGGGCAATATTGGAGCGGCAGCGGCCCTGCCAGTCATGGAAGGCAAATGTGCTTTGTTGAAGCGCTTTGCCGATGTTGATGCGTTTCCAATATGCGTTCAAACCCAGGATAATGATGAATTTGTGAGGGTAGTAAAAAATATATCCACAAGTTTTGGAGGCATCAATTTGGAAGATATCGCGGCTCCCCGCTGTTTTGAAATTGAAAATCGTCTTAAAAAAGAGCTTTCTATTCCCGTTTTTCATGATGACCAGCATGGAACGGCCATTGTTGTTTTGGCAGCCCTGATTAACGCGCTGAAAGTCGTAAAAAAACAGCCGGATCAAATAAAAATAGTAATTTCCGGAGCCGGCGCGGGGGGCATAGCAACGGCAAAATTACTGGTTCTTTATGGAGTAAAAAATATTATTTTATGTGACAGGGATGGAGCCATTTACCGGGGCCGCTGCGATCTTCGGGATAAGCCTTTTAAGGCTGAAATAAGCGTTTTAACCAATCCAAAAAAAGAAAAAGGAACTTTGGAAACTGTTATAAAAGGGGCTGACGTTTTTATTGGCGTATCCTCGCGCGGGTTAGTGAGCGGGAAAATGGTTACATCAATGGCGAAAAAATCAATTGTTTTTGCCATGGCAAACCCTGATCCGGAAATCACGCCAAAAGAAGCCATGTCTGCAGGCGCATTCATTATCGGAACGGGACGCTCTGATTTTCCAAATCAAATTAATAATGTTTTGGCTTTCCCTGGTGTTTTTCGGGGAGTTTTGGATGTCCGCGCAAAACAGGTTACAGATAAAATGAAATTGGCTGCCGCAAAAGCTCTGGCGGGTCTTGTTAAAAATCCAGGCGTTGAAAAAATTGTTCCAAATCCTTTTGACTTGGATGTTGCTAAAACGGTGGCTAAAGCTGTAAGGAGTTGTAAGTGATTATTGGTTAGAAAAACGCGCAACACAAAAATTAGGCCTATATGCGATTTTTGCCTTCTATAAGCCATTTACCTCTGATCCATTTCCGTCTTCGCCTTTATGACATTCATTAGAAGACAACCTTCAGATCTCAAACCCACTACCAAGCCTTTTTGTCGTACGACCTCCAGTGTATTATCATAACGTTATGAACATTGTTTAAATTATTTCTAAATTTTTTCTAAACTATGTCAGGTCACTCAAAATGGCATTCCATCAAACACCAAAAAGGCGTTGAAGATATTAAGAAGGGTAAAATTTTCAGCAAACACTCAAAGTTGGTTGCGATTGCCGCGCGCGGCGGCGGGGATCCTGAAATGAATCCTGCTCTTCGCGCGGCTGTTGATAACGCACGCGCTGAAAATATGCCGCGCGAAAATATTGAACGCGCCATTAAAAAGGGCAGCGGTGAGGACAAAAATGCCGCTCAAATGGAAGAAGTAATATATGAGGGTTTTGGTCCCGGCGGCGTGGCGCTGTACATTGAAACGCTTACGGATAATAAAACCGTACCCTGACAAATATAAAAGTTATCATGGGGAAACACGGCGGCGCCTTCGGCGCCGCCGGTTCCGTTGGTTATTTATTCAAAAAACAGGGCTTGATTATCGTCCACGTAGGTGAAAAATCCGCGGAAGATATTGAACTTGCCGCAATTGACGCCGGCGCGGTTGATGTAAAACAGATAGGGGAGGATTTGAAACCGTCTCACACTGTTGAAGTTTATACGCAGCCCGGAGATCTCATGAAAATAAAAGCTCATCTTGAAAAAGCCGGCTTTCAGGCAAAATCAGCGTCACTGACGTATATTCCGCAGACGGAAGTTCACATCGCGGATGAGGCAATCGCGCAAAAACTGCTTAATCTCCTGGAAAAGCTTGAAGAAGATGAAGATGTTACTGTGGTGTATCACAATGCGGTTTTGTTGTAGAGAACAGGCATGCCTGCTCTCTACAACAAAACCGTTAATCCTCAAATTTGTACGTAATATTTTGATCTAAATCAAATATTTTTCCTTCTTCGTCCTTCCCGGATTTGCGGATAATGACGTCAGTGAAATGTTCAGTATGTTTTTCAGGTTCAAGATCGCTACTGGCTTCAATTGTTTTTGGAGATTCTGATGAAATGGTTGTTTTTTCAATCGTTTTTTCCTGCTTTTTTTGACCCTTTGGAAGACCTGAAATCGAAGTTTTTTCAATTGTCTTTAGAGCTTCTACCGGCGTCATTTCATCCACTTCATCAAACAAATGCAGGCGTTCTGTTTGGAAATCTTTGATTTTTTTAATGACATTTTCTTCAACGGTTTTGATATTTTTGCCTTCAATTTTAAAACCTGCGGCCTGCACATGCCCACCGCCTCCGAACATCTGGGCAATGGCGCTGGAATCAATGGAAGCAGACAGCGTCCTTACACTTCCGGAAATAATGCCGCTTTCTTTTTCCTTTAAAATAAGCACAATTTCCGTGCCAGGCGCGTTTGTCATCAATTCATCAATTATTCCTCCAGTTTCATCCTCGCGGGAACCAGTTTCTTCAAAATCCTTCCGGCTGATGGTAGCCCAAACCAGATGATATTTCATATCCACCTGAATATTGGAAAGAATGCGGCCCCACAGACGCAATGTCGAAAGCCGTTTGGTTTTAAAAACATGCTGAATAATTTCCTGCTGGCGGGCGCCATGTTTGACCAGTTTAGAAGCCATAAAAAATGATCGCGGCGTCGTGTTGGCATTTTGAAAACTGCCGGTGTCCGTAATAATTCCCGCTAAAAGCAGGGTGGCAATGTCTTCATCCATGATGGTTTTTCCTGTCGCAACTTCCATATCTTCAATCAGTGGAATAAGCATTTCTGTTGTAGCAGAAGCCATAACATCTACCATATTGATGCGTCCGAAATGGCCGTTGGAAGCATGATGGTCAATATTGATGACTGGAATTGTGGTAAAAAGCTCCGTATTATCCTCATAAAACCGCCCCAGTTGGGACAAATCGCCGGTATCCACGGTGATTATGAGATCGTATTTGCCTGGCCCATGGTGAAAAGAAACTTCCCGTGCGGAAAACTGCCCTTTTTTCGCGGTGATGATGATGTTGACCTTATTTTGCTCCAGTTTTGTTTTGATGGCCCCTACACGCGCTTTCTCACAATCAAGAGTGACAATAAAATCACGTCCGGGTGAAAATTCGGCGCTGATCACATTGGTCGTTGGTAAAAATTGAAAAGCGTCTGGAACGGGCTCAGCACTGACAACCGTTACATCCTTGCCTATTTTTTTGAACGCCAGATACAGGGCAAGCGCGCTTCCAAGACTGTCGCCATCCGCCGGCGCGGAAGGCATAACCAAAATATGGCTGCTGTGTTGAATTATGTTGATAATTTGTTGACGGATTTTTTCCATTCTGAAATTGTTTTTGTTATAAATTGTAGTTTTAAGTGCATCACCCGAGTGTCGATCTTCTAATATTAAAACATTTTTTCCATTTGGTCAATCAATATTGTATTTACAATAAGAGCGCAATGTAACAAATGAGCTTTTGGAAAGCAAGTGGGATGGATTTATGATATTTTTGCGGCATGCAAAAAGATTTTCAAAATTGGCACAACAAAAAATCGATTATCAATGAAACCAAAAAGCGAAATAAATATTATTTTGCATTTCCTTTCAGTGAAACTATTACGAGTGTCGCTATTTTATCGCAAATACGGCTTATTGACGGACAAAGATTGAGCAGAAAAATAGGTGATATAAGTGAAAAAGATTTCAAAGAATTAACAAAAAAACTCAAGGCATTACTACCTTAAGTTTTTTATTTTTCCTCCGTCTTACGACGGAGTCGGGCCGAAGCCATTTGTAAGTATATGGTAACAACTCAGCAGATAAAGTCAAATTTAATTATTTAACATATGGTCGCCAAAAAACGTACGATCATGAAAAACATTGTCCTCATCTCAAAAAAAAGCCCTCAGAAAGAGATTATTCAAAGGGCTGCCAAACTTATTCAAAATGGAGAACTTGTGGCTTTTCCAACGGAAACGGTTTATGGGCTTGGAGCCAATGTTTTTGACACTTCTGCAATTAAACAAATCTTTACGGCGAAAGGACGGCCGGCGGATAACCCTCTTATTGTCCATATAGCGCGAAAAAAAGACGTGGCGCTTGTGGCAAAGCAAATTTCTCATCAGGCAAAAAAGTTGATGCGGATTTTTTGGCCGGGCCCCTTGACATTCGTTTTGAAAAAAAAGAAATCCGTGCCGGCTATTGTGACGTGTGAACTTGATACTGTTGCCGTGCGCATGCCGAAACATCCGGTGGCGCTGGCACTGATAAAAGCGGCAAAATGTCCTATCGCGGCGCCTTCCGCCAATATTTCGGGCAAACCGAGTTCCACTTCCGCGCGCCATGTCGCGCATGATTTTGGCTCAACAATAAAAATGATTTTAGACGCAGGCAAGACGTCAATCGGCCTGGAATCAACAGTCATTGACGTCACTGCCAAAAAAATAATCGTTCTTCGTCCGGGCGGAATAACTATTGAACAATTGACAAAAGCGCTTGGCTATAAGCCAGAAATTGCATCCCACACTGGTAAAAAAATCCGCTCTCCGGGGATGAAATATCGGCACTACGCTCCAAAAGTACCGCTCTTTGTTACGGAAAAAACTGGTCAAGCCATGGTCGGTTTTTTACAAAAAAAAATTATCACTTTGCAGAAAAAAGGCTTACGGGTTGGTGTTTTGAGCTATTTTGAACATAAAAAATTCTATTCGCGCGCGGACAAAATTATTGCGTGCGGCTCACAAAAAAAACCGCAAACCATAGCCAAAAATCTTTATGCCTGCCTGCGTCTGGCCGATCCAAAAGATATTGACGTGCTCCTGGCTGAACATTTTGGAACTGATGGAATACAATATACTGTTATGCAGCGGCTTTTAAAGGCGGCGACAGAGGTCTTAAAGTAATACTGAGAGGAATTTCTGACTTCATTTGTGCTCTTATCCATACATTGACTCGATGAATGCGAGTTTTAACCGCTCCTACGCTTAAATTAAGTTGATCTGCTATTTCTTGTGCTGAAAATCCTTGCAGATACAATGTAAATGGTTTTCGATAAGTTGGATCCAGCGTATCAACAAATTCACCAAATCTATCTGCTTGTTCTTTGAGCGCTACCAAGCTATAAGATGAAGGAGTCTTATTATCAGCAATAAGATTAAGCTCATCTTGATGGTTTAGTGCATCTCGCATTCTTCTACGGGCACCTCGACGCAAAAACATTAGTGCTTCATTCTTTGCAATTCTATATAACCATGTTTTCAGGTTTGATTCCCCTTTAAAGCTTTCAAAATTTCTATATATCTGAATCCATATATTTTGCAAAACATCATCAATACTGTCTGGATCATCTCTTAGAATACGGGCAATGATATTTCGCATGTACGCTACATATTTTTTAATGAATTCTGTGAAATTAATTCGGCCGTCTTCTACACATTGTTGTGGTTGTGGAAGATTTAGATTCTCTCCTTTATATAATGGTTTTTCTTGAGAGTCTGCCATAAATTTTTAATGTATTAATGTTATAATCTATTGTTCTTCATCAATAACTGTTCTTCATCAATAACGCCCTTTCGCTATTGCTTCGATTATTTGATGCCTTGCATAATCAATGCGCGCATCAACTTGTTTCTTGGACAATGCAAGTGCTCCTGCTATTGAGTCTTTAGGAATCCCGGCCAGCAACAATGTCAATGGTAAACGATGCTGACGACGAAGCCCTGTAATCAGTTTCCAAACTAATGTGCTTTGTTCATCTTGTTTTCTTGCTGTTACCGCATCAGTTAACATAGAAAACGGATCATTTGGATCAACCGAATGCCTATCAGCTAATGCTACATGCTTTTTTCTTCTCTTTTGACGATCTAAAAATGTTCGCGCTGCATTCACCATAATACTATGTAACCATGTTTCCAGTTTTGATCTTCCGTCAAAGCTTTCTAAGCCTTTCCATGCTTGGCCCAGTGCATCTTGCACAACATCATCAACGTCCGCTGGACAATTATGTTTTAAAATAACCCTAACCACCCTTGTCCAACGCCCCATTGTTGATGCGACTAATTTCGCAAATGTAACTTCTAATGGCTCTGGTGCCTGTAGAACATCTAATGATGCCGTTTCTGATGAATCTTCCATTAAATTTTTCCTTAAGAAAATAATCACGTTAAGCAATATGCTAAACGATTATTTTTATCTGTCAATAGCAGTTTACACATGCCCGTCGAGATCCATAATCCGAAGCTGCAACTGGCTTCGCCCGTTCCACTCATTGCGCTCAAGACTGCAAACTATATCAAGCGTCTCATGTTGTTCTAAAACGCTTTTGTGTTCACCAAAACTGTAGGCAATTGCGGACATTTTGTTATTTCCACTCCTGTTTAAATGGGCCTGAAAACTGAGATGGTTTTGCTCCCTGCCAACGCGTTTGGCAAACGCATGGCGCACGTTTTTTATAAGAAAAAGCGGCTGGGCGTTGGCAGGACCAAATGGCTCCATCTGGTCTAAAAATTTCATTAAATTTTCGTTGAGCTCTACTTCTTCAAGTTCGCAGTCAATGTTAATGACTGGCTTTTGTGCAGCATGCGCAAGCTTTTCATTTGCGTAAGCCGTCATGGCTTCCACAAATTTTGCAAGATTTTCTTTTTTGATGTTGAGACCGGCGGCCTGGGCATGGCCTCCAAAATGTTCCAGATATTGACCATGAAGCGTAATCGCTTCAACCACGTTAAAATTCTCAGGACTGCGCGCGGAGGCCACCAGATATTCCCCAAAATCCTGCAAAATAATGCAGGGTACAGAATATTTTTCAGCGATTCTCCCTGCGATAAGACCTAAAATGCCTACATGCCAATCCGCGCTCCAGGCAATAAAAATTTTCTGGGCAGGTTGCCGTAATAAATATTGATTTTCCGCTTCTTCAAGGGCTTTTATCACCATCTGCTGTCGGATTTTATTCAATTTTTCAAGATGATTTGCAAGGCGTTTCCCTTTGGCGTCATCCTCATTATTCAACAAAAGCTGCAGGGCATAATAAGGGTGGTCAATACGGCCGGCCGCATTGATGCGCGGCCCAATACGAAAACCAATGGTATGCGCGTCAATTTTCTGATCAGGTCCGATGCCTGCATTTTCCTTTAAAAACCTCAAACCGGACCACCTGGTATTTTTCAGGGCTTCCAGACCGTATTTTATAATAATTCTGTTTTCATCCTGAACAGGACCAATATCGGCAACAGTTCCCAAACTTGCCAGATCCAAAAGAGAAAATAGAAATTTTTCCCTTTCCTCAATGGAAAATTGATCGGCAATGAGCGCGGAAGCCAGCTTATAAGCCACGCCGGCGCCGGTAAGACCCTTGAAAGGATACGCACAGTGCGGCTGAAGCGGATGCAATATCGCGTAAGCCGCGTCGGGAAAATTTTCAGGAACGGTATGATGATCTGTAATGACAACGTCAATACCATGTTTTTTTGCGAGTTCAATTTGGCGCTTACATGAAATACCGCAATCAACGGTGATGACAAGAGTGGCTTTGGCCCTGGCAAAATCTTCTACAAAGGCATCGCTCAGCCCATATCCGTCTTTGACGCGATGCGGTAAACGGTACGAAACATTGGCACCGCAGGCCTTGAGCGTTTGACATAAAATGGCCGTTCCGCTGATGCCGTCCACATCATAATCACCAAAAATGATAATCCGTTCATGGCTGTCGATAGCCTTTTTTATGCGCTGAACCGCGCGCGTCATGTCCTTCATCAAAAAAGGATCATAAAAACCCTTTTGATAATCCGGATTCAGAAATGCCTGGATTTGGCGTTCTTCAACCAATCCCCTGTTTGCGAGCAATTTTTCAGGAACGCTCAAATTGTTATTCGTGTTTTTTACAAGCCATTTTTTATTGAGAACGGACATGGTGTTACTGGTTATTGGAAAACCCCGCTGTGGCGGAGTTCCTTACGGGTTGTTGATAAATAATAATTGTTATTTATGAAATCCGGCTAAATTTTTTATGAATTTTTCCGATTCATTAGACGAGCCCCCGCGAAAGCGGGGGCTTTGTTAAAAAATCAACGCGACCGAAGGGAGCAACCACTTTTTCACTTTGAGCCAAAAGCGCTTCCAATTCTTCTCCTTCAAGCCAATGCACGTCTTTGTAACGCCTGAACCATGTCAGTTGTCTTTTTGCGTAATTGCGTGTGTTTTTTTTGATGTTTTCCACGGCTTCCCGCAATAAAATATTGCCATGCAGAAAATCAATAAGTTCCTGATATCCAATGGAAGAAAGCGCCGGCAATTTTTCATCATAACCTTTCATGAGAAGCGTTTTTACTTCATTTAAAAAGCCTTGTGCCAAAAGTTCATCCAGTCTGTTATTGATGCGTTCGTACAGCATTTCCCGAGGCCACTCTATGCAAATAATAAATGGTTCAAAAAGAGGTTGTCCTTTCTGATCCTGTTTTTTTATATTGCCGACAAGATTGATTTCAAGCGCGCGAATGACATAACGCGCATTATTTGGATGGATACGCGCCGCGGCAGCAGGGTCTTTTTCTTTGAGTATTTGATAGAGAGCTTCCGCTCCATTTGTTTGACAAAATTCATACAATTGCCGGCGTAAATCGTGTTGGGGCGGCACCGGGGGTATTTGGTAATTTTGCAGAAGCGCGTTCAAATACAGGCCCGTTCCGCCGGCAACAATTGGCAATTTACGTCTTGATAAAATTTCCCTGATGATTTTGAGCGCAATCCGTTTAAAATCGGCAACTGTAAATTCCTGATCTGGTTCAAGAATATCAATGAGATGATGCTGAATCCCTTGGCGTTTATGGATGGGGATTTTATCGGTGCCGATGTCCATGTATCTGTAAATCTGCCTCGAATCCGCTGAAATGATTTCTCCATGAAAAAGCTTTGCGATTTCCAGGCTCAGCGCCGTTTTACCCGAGGCAGTCGGCCCTAAAATAACAACGAGCGGCTGTGTTTCACTACCCTTCATTTTTTCCAGAAACTGCGCCAGTTGTTCAAAAATAGTTGTCATTTTTTGTGTTGAAGATTATTTGCCGCACCAATGTAGCAAAATTCTTTGCCGAATGACAATTTTAAGTTGACACCAAAACCGCTTTTGATATAGATTGGCGTCGTCATAGACAGCAGGTAAGTTGAAAAACTATAAATCCTGCCGAGACAATTTATGAATTGTACCTACGGGGATTCTGTCTCAACTGTCTGCGCTATGTTGGGATTTTTTTATTTGATGCATTTATGGCGGTTACAAAAGTAAAAAAGGCGGAAATTCTTAAAGAGCTTGAGGAAAAATTTTCGAAAGCCAAGGCGGTTTATTTTACCCGTAACAATGGTCTGCATGTAAAAAAAACGACAGAATTGCGCAAAAAGCTGCACAGGGATGGCATTGATTTTGTTGTTGCTAAAAAAACGCTCATTAGATTGGCGGCAAAAAAAATGAATGCTCCGGAATTGACGGATGAAATCATGCAGGGGCCGATTGCGGTGGCTTTTAGCTACGATGAGCCGATAACGCCCGCGCGTCTGCTATATGAATTTGGCAAGGAAAATGAAAATCTGCAATTGGTCGGGGGCGTTTTTGAGGGCCGTTTGATGGATAAAGCCGCGGCAAAACAATTGGCCACACTGCCTCCAAAAGAACAACTTCTGGCAAAACTTGTTGGCAGCATGAAATCACCTCTATATGGCCTGCACGGAGCGCTTTCCGGCGTATTGCGAAAGTTTGTGTACGTATTGAAAGCGGTACATGATGCAAAAGCTCCGTAATAAAATCGTCATGTAATACCGTAAGGAATGGTTTAAAACCGTCCCTTACAAATGTTTTCGCAGCAACATGCCTTCATTTACTAATTTTTAACCCATTTAACATATGTCGGACATCACATTGAACAAGGATGCACAGGATATCCTTACCATGGTTGAAAAACTTTCTGTTTTAGACCTGGCAAATCTTGTAAAAGCCATGGAAGAAAAATTTGGCGTAAGCGCCGCCGCGCCGGTCATGATGGCTGCTGGTGGAGCTGGAGCTGCTGCCGGCGCCGTAGCAGAAGAAGAATCCGCGACAGTAACTGTTATTTTAACCAGTTCCGGAGCTCAAAAAATCAATGTCATCAAGGCCGTTCGTGAACTTACCGGACTTGGATTAAAGGAAGCCAAAGACCTCGTTGACGCAGCTCCGAAGCCGGTCAAAGAAGGTGTTGCGCGTGACGAAGCCGCGAAAATGAAGAAAACACTTGAAGATGCCGGCGCTACCGTAGAGGTAAAATAAATTAACTGACATTCGCCGAAGAGCGGGTCTCGTGGGGTTCCCGCTCAAAGGCGAACAAAGGGGAAAGGGGCCCCCGCGAAAGCGGGGGTACTTGGGGGAAACCGTAGGTTGCCCCCAAAGGAAGGTCGCAGCTCCGAAGCCGGTCAAAGAAGGTGTTGCGCGTGACGAAGCCGCGAAAATGAAGAAAACACTTGAAGATGCC
>CAZZPB010000028.1:0-7659 GCA_964655905.1 uncultured Candidatus Peribacteria bacterium | reverse complement strand
CTTTTGGAAAATATTAAAAACCTTTTCTTCAAGAAAAGGTTTTTAACTGCTTTGTGCCCGGCGCGAGTCGAACGCGCGACCTTTGGCTCCGCAAGCCACGCGGCTCTTTTTGTAAGCTCTGGCGGTGGCAAATCCACACGCCTCCGCGCTCGGGCTGTGGGCTCGCACATGCTATTATATTTATCTGGTGTGCCCGGCGCGAGTCGAACGCGCGACCTTTGGCTCCGCAAGCCAACGCTCTATCCATCTGAGCTACGGGCACATATTTTGGGGGTAACCTGTCGCCCCGCTTAGCGGCGGGACGAGACCCAATCTTCGGCTTTATTCAAGACCTAATAACCATCCGATTGGGGGCAACTTGGCACCCCGTTTAGCAAAAAGAAACCTTGCTGAATGTAGACTATTTTTTAATTTTCAGCAATTTTCGGTACCGTTGAATATAAACTTTATATAACTGGGCTTTGCTTATTTTTTGTTGCTGGAATTGATTGCCCTTACCATCCCGCTGTGAATTTTGCCGTTGGTGGCAAGAATATTCAGATGACCATTTTTTTGCATGTTTAAAGCTTTTCCATGCAGGTCGCTTATTTTTCCGCCCGCCTCGGTAACAAGAAGGATACCGGCTGCCACATCCCAGATATTAATGGCGTATTCCCAATATCCATCAAAGCTGCCGGCGGCGGTATAGGCCAGGTCTAAAGCGGCTGAACCGGCTCTGCGAATGGCCTGGACTTTTGGTAGAATGGAAGAAAATACTGGAAGATTTCGCCCTTTTTCATATGGATTGAACCCGGTGGAAAGAAAAGCGGTCTCTATTTTTTTTACTGAAGAAACTTTTAATCGTGTTTTATTTAAATAAGCGCCGTGTCCTTCTGATGCATGGAACATTGTTTTTAGGACGGGTGCATAAATAACTCCTGCCAAAATTTTATTTTGCCTTGTAAGAGCGATGGAAACACAATAAAAGGGGTATCCATGGGCATAGTTGGTTGTTCCATCAAGGGGATCAATAACCCAACGGTACTGCGATGGTTTTATTCCACAGTCTCCTCCTTCTTCGGATAATATACAGTGACCCGGAAAATGCTTTTTAACGGCATCCACAATATATTTTTCCGACATGTAATCGGCCTTTGTCACAAGATCTTTTTTATCAGAGCTTTTATATTTGATCTGCAGATCCGTTTTGGCATAATCAAGCAAAATTTCTCCCGCCTTCAAAGCGGTTTTTACGGCAAAATTATGGTATTTTGTAAGCTCCATTGATTTATATTGATTATTAATTTTTCTTCCCATAAGATAGGCCTGTTTATTTAAAAAATCCATGAAAAAATTTGTTTTTTGGCTTTTATTCGGCATTATTGGAATGATGATTTTTGGAACGGCATTGGCGCGTTTCCTGCCAACGCCAAATAAATCCGGAAAAATTCCCATTCTTGAATATCACCATATTGGAGGCAGCGCGGGCCGATGGAACCGTTCCGTCCAGCAATTTAAAGATGATCTGCTGTGGCTTTATAACAATGATTATGTGTCAATACCGCTGCAGAATTTTATTGATGGTCGTTATCCCCTTCCTTATGGGAAAAAACCGGTTATTTTTACATTTGACGATGGTTTGATCAATCAATTTCAATATCTTTCAGATGGTTCAATTGATCCACGCTCGGCGGTGGGCATTATGGACGCTTTTTATCAACAGCATCCCGATTTTGGGCGCGCTTCAACGTTTTTTATCAATGAAAATGTTTTTGGGCAGCCAAAACTTGTGAAGAAAAAGCTTGAATATCTGCAAAAAACAGGTCGTGAAATTGGCTTTCATACGCTAAAACATACGAATCTTCGTAAGCAGACTCCCGCCCAAATAAAAAAAATTATTTTGGATCAGGCGCTGGCCCTTAAACCTTTATTGCCGGCGGGAATGAAACTGAATTCGCTTGCCTATCCCTTTGGAGGAGTTCCAAAAGCCGGAATATCTTCAATAAAAAGCGCAACAGAAAATGACGCCGCCTATGACATACAATTGGCGCTTCTGGTTGGAGCGGAGCCGACGTATCCTTTGTATCATCCCGGCGTGGACGCTTTTCGTGTTCCGCGAATTCAGGCTATTGATACTGAATGGCTGCGGCATTTTGGACGCAAGGCGGGAGCAACTGAGATGCAAATAAATCCGGAAAAATTTAATGTTTTTGTCGGCGATGGCGACCTGGCGAATAGCGTGGAAAATCTTGTAGAAAACCGTACGGGCGTTTTGGGCCTCATAAATGAGGTTTTTTTTATGCCTGCCGTACGACAATTGCTTGGTACGGACCCCCGCCAGGGCGCGGTTCCTGCCCCTGCCCCTGCGCTTTCCGGCATTTATTTGACAGCCTATACTGCCGGTTCCAAATCCATGGAAAAAATACTTGAAAAATTTAAGGCAAGCGGGGGAAATCTGATTGTCGTTGATTTCAAAGAAACTGATGGCCATCTCTATTATCCTACAAACATTGAACTCAATAAAAAATTTGGGGGCAATAATCGCATTCTTTTCGCGGACCCCAAAAAATTTGTTGATTTTGCCCACCAACAGGGCTTTTATGTGGTTGCGCGCATCGTCTGTTTTAAAGACAAACTTGTGGCCGTGCGCAAGCCGGAGTGGGCAATCCATGATTTTAAGGGGCGCGTATGGCAAAGTCCGGAAGGCCAAGCCTGGCTGGATCCGTCATTACCTGAAGTGCAGGATTATATTTTGAATGTGGCGAAAGAGGCGGCAGCTTTTGGCGTGGATGAAATACAATTTGATTATGTGCGTTTTCCTACGGAGGGCAGCGTCAAATTGGCCAAATATAATTTTGATGAAAAAACCACCGAACATTTTGAAATTATTCGTGATTTTTTAAAGCGCGCGCGTGAAACTGCTGAATTGAAGTCTGTAAAACTTGGTATTGACGTGTATGGCATTGTCGCGTGGAATAATGAGTATGATGCCCGTTACACAGGCCAAAAAATCGGCGAACTTGCGAAGTATGTGGATGTGATTTATCCAATGATATACCCTTCGCATTTTGGACCGGGTTTTGGAGGACATAAAAATCCTGCCGATGAGCCGTATTTTTTTATTAAGGAAAGCCTGCGGCTTTTTCAGAATTTGCTTATAGAACATCCCAATGTTGAATTGAGGCCGTGGCTTCAGGGGTTTACCTATCGTGTCAGCCGTTTTGGTCCTGATTATATTAAAAAACAGATTGAAGCGGTCCAGGATAGCGGCCTTGATTCATATGTTGTCTGGAATGCCGCAAACCGCTACGACGCAGCGTTCGCAGGAATGAAAAGCCCATAAAAAAATAGTCAATGAATGCGATTGATCTTAAGAATCTCACAAAAATCTATTCAAACGGCACGCATGCTTTGAAAAATGTGAGTCTTGAAATTCCAATGGGTGATTTTTTCGGACTTTTGGGCGCAAATGGAGCCGGTAAAACGACATTGATCGGTATTTTAACAAGTCTTATAACAAAAACGTCAGGACGGGCAAAAATTTTCGATTACAGCATTGACACAAAACTGAATGAAGCCAAATTTTTGATGGGTGTGGTGCCCCAGGAATTTAATTTTAATATTTTTGAAAATGTTGTTGATATTCTTGTGACACAGGCCGGTTATTTTGGTATCAGAAGGTCAAAAGCCCATCAGCAGGCGGAAAAGCTTCTTCATGATCTTCATTTATGGCAGCAGCGCGGCATGTCTGTTCGAATGCTTTCTGGTGGCATGAAACGGAGGCTCATGATTGCCCGCGCGCTTGTTCACGAGCCAAAACTGCTCATCTTGGATGAACCGACCGCGGGCGTTGACGTTGAACTGCGTCAAAAAATGTGGACTTATTTAAGACAACTTAATGCCAATGGCACAACGATTTTGTTGACGACCCATTATCTGGAGGAAGCAGAACAGCTCTGTAAAAATGTTGCCATCATCAAGGAAGGTTCCATTATCAAACATGGCAGTACGCATCAACTTTTATCTTCTCTGGAAAAACAGACCTACATTGTTACCGTCAATAAATTGCCGGGAAAAATAGAAAATATTGCTTTTGATATGACCGTTGTTGATCGATCTACTCTGGAAGTTGACTTTGGTTTATATCAAAATTTAGGAGATTTTGCCGCAATGTTGCGGGAAAATGGCATTGAAATTCATAGTATTCGACCGAAAGCTAATAGACTTGAACAATTATTTTTAAAATTAACCCGCTCTTAAAGAGTTTTAAAAAATGATGACATCACAGCAAAAATTTACCACTTTTTATACGATTCTCCACAAGGAAGTGGGCCGTTTTATAAGAATTTGGCCGCAGACTTTACTCCCTCCGGTCGTTAATCAGATGTTGTATTTCATTATTTTTGGAACATTCATAGGCTCGCAGCTTACAAAGGTTGGCGATATCCCATATATGGCATTTCTTGTCCCCGGCCTTATGATGATGGGTCTTATCACAAATTCTTTTGTCAATGTCGCATCTTCATTTTTCAGCGCAAAATTTCAACGCAGTATTGAAGAAATACTTGTTGCTCCGGTAGCGCCATGGGCTATTATTTGCGGCTATATCTTTGGCGGAATGGCGCGCGGTATATTGATAAGCGGAATTATTTTTGCCGTTTCCATGTTTTTTATATCTCCCGCGCTTGTTCACCCTGGCCTTGTGATAGTTTTTATTATTTTGACTTCACTGGTATTTTCCCTTGCAGGTTTTATCAATGGTATTTTTGCGAATAAATTTGATGACGTCAGCATTGTTCCGACGTTTATTTTGACGCCATTGACTTATTTTGGCGGAGTTTTTTATTCTATTAAAAATCTACCGCCATTTTGGCAAAATTTGTCCCGTTTTAATCCTGTTCTTTACATGGTGGACGGTTTGCGTTTTGGATTTTATGGTTTGAACGATACGAATGTGCTCCTGAGTTTGACAGTATTGATCATTCTTGCACTTATTCTTGGATGTGCGGCAGTGTATTTATTGAGGAGGGGTATTGGACTGCGAACGTGAACATATATATAACAAAATAATCTTTCCGGAAGGAAAGATTTTTTGTTACTAACTTCTTGACGATAAAATTTGATAAGATTATTTTAGGGTATATTCCACATATCGGTAGTTTTTCCAGGAAGCGACTCTATATATTGTGTTGCTCCGGTTGTTTTTGGCGCTGTTTCTTGAGAATTAATTTTAACCTTGATCTTAATCATGGGCATGTCACACAAAAAGTCAAAATCAACAAAAGGTCTAAAAATACAGCGTTTTTTTACTGAAAAAGGTAAAGATCCTTTGAATTATTTTGAATATGAGCTTCGCACTTCACGCATTGCCAATCCGGACGGGTCTCTGGTTTTTGAAATGAAAAATGTTGAAGTTCCAAAAGACTGGTCGCAGGTTGCCACGGATATTCTTGCGCAGAAATATTGCCGCAAAAAAGGCGTGCCGCAGCGCGATAAAAATGGCAAATTGCTGAAAGATGATGCGGGCAATGTTATTTTGGGCGCTGAAACTTCGGCAAAAATGGTGGTAACCCGTTTGGCTTCCACCTGGCGTTACTGGGGTGAAAAGCACGGCTATTTTGCCTCAAAAGAAATGGCGCAGGCATTTGAAGATGAAATGATTTACATGCTTTTAGCGCAGATGGCCGCGCCAAACAGCCCACAATGGTTTAATACTGGCCTGGCACACGCCTATGGAATTACCGGCGACGCGCAGGGACATTATTATGTTGATCCTCAAACGGAAAAAATCAA
This sequence comes from uncultured Candidatus Peribacteria bacterium, assembly GCA_964655905.1. Taxonomy (GTDB): domain Bacteria; phylum Patescibacteriota; class Gracilibacteria; order UBA1369; family UBA1369; genus CAYHVY01. The sequence continues at coordinate 1,887 of CAZZPB010000028.1, read as the reverse complement.
AAAATCAAAAGACGCATACACAAGACCTCAACCGCATGCATGCGGACGGTGGGATACCAAAATTTTCACGCAGGAAGGACTTATGAATTTAGGCCATATTGTGGAGAAAAATCGTGTTGGACTCCGTATTTTTGATGGCAAAAATTGGGTTCGCATACTTGCCGTGAAAGAAAATGGCGTGAAATCTCTTTATCGGATGCAACTCAAGAATGGCCAGTATATTGATTTTACTGATGATCATCTTATTTGGGCTTCTGACAAGCGTAAAAAGGAAGGCGATAATTACGGCTGGATTTCGTTAAAGGATTGTTTGGGGAAAAAAGTTCAATATGTTTCAGCTTTTATACCAAAATTTGTTGAAGTGCCAGTAGGCGTCGCTGTTGCTGAAGCAGCTTTGGCGGGTTTCCATGTTGGCGATGGATACCATGGTGTTTATAATAAAAGTACACATTTTGGCGTGATTGCAAATGATCCAGATGAATTTGTTTATCTCTCTGGTTTGTTCGAGAAAATTTTCGGAGGTTATACTGTTACGGAAAAACCTGAGATTGGTCCTGATTATCGCATAATTCGAAGAGATTTTGCTTATACTCAACTTTTTGCAGAGAGATACGGTCTTGGAGTCGGCAGCCGTGCTGTAAGGATTCACGACACTATTTTTGCTGCGGATCCAGAAGTAAAATGCGCATTTTTGCGTGGTCTATTTCAGGCTGATGGTTGTGTCCGTATCAGAAAACGCGGAGCAACCAATAGTGGCGATATTTGTCTCACTACAATTTCTGACGCTCTTGCTCACGATGTACAAACTCTGCTCTTAAGCCTGGGTATTTATTCATGCGTTTCAAAATGTCGTGATAGCCGCGAAGATCGCTCTTTACAATATCATGTTGAAATTGCATATGCTTCTGAGCGGAAGAAATATGAAAATATGATTGGTTTTATTTCTGCTAGAAAGCAGAAAAAACTTGTGGAACTCAATCATTTTGTTGATGGCAAAGAGGAACCTGCTATTGCAGAAGAAACAGTGGTTTCCGTTGACTATCTTGGAGATGAGGTTGTGTACGATCTTCAGACCGAAAGTGCTCAATTTTTGGCTAATGGAGTAGTTGTCCATAACTGCTTCATACAATCCGTTGATGATGATCTTGTAAATGAAGGCGGTATTTTTGACCTGGTGACACGTGAGGCGAGACTCTTCAAATATGGTTCTGGAACGGGCACCAATTTTTCGAAACTGCGCGGGGTCAATGAACATCTTTCAGGTGGAGGACAATCTTCCGGCCTGATGAGTTTTTTGGCTGTCTTTGACCGCGCCGCCGGTGCAATCAAATCGGGCGGCACTACGCGCCGCGCCGCGAAGATGGTTTGTCTGGACATGGATCATCCGGAAATTGAAAATTTTATTGACTGGAAACTGATCGAGGAACAAAAAGTGGCTTCTTTACACACAGGTTCACATTTGTGCTATGAACAATTGAAGAAAATTGTGGAGTCCGCGTGTGAAAACGGCCTTGATGCTGAAAAAAATCCTGATCTCAAAAAGAAAATTTATGAAGCGCGTTCCAAACATGTTTCTTTGAACTATATCAAACGGGTGCTGATGCTGGTGGAACATGGCATGAAGGCCGAAGAATTTTCTTTTCGGCGCTATGACACTGATTTTCGTTCAGAGGCTTATTTAACTGTTGGCGGCCAAAATTCCAACAATTCCGTGCGCGTTCCAAACGCGTTTATCAATGCAGTACGGGAATCAGGACAATGGAGCCTTATCAACCGCAAAGATGGAACCGTGTACAAAACAATTTCCGCCCAGGCATTATGGGACAAAATAGCATATGCCGCATGGTCCTGCGCTGATCCTGGTATCCAATTTGACACCACGATCAA
>CAZZPB010000027.1:0-5451 GCA_964655905.1 uncultured Candidatus Peribacteria bacterium | reverse complement strand
GCTGCTGGTGCAGCGCTCCCGGAAGCACGAATCAAGGAACTGATGGCAAATCAGCATTTACATTGGCCACCGGCGCAGCATTTTTAGCAGCCCTACGCAGGCGCAGAAAGAGCAATTAGCGAGGATTTTCATAGAGGAATCACTGGCGCTTCAGACATTATTTTCAACAAAAGACTGAATTTGTTGAACCGAAAGAGCTTTTTTTGTTTTTTCGTCAATTTCTATTTTTATGGCATTGAAAACTGTTTTTCCCCCGGCCACCTCATGTTTAATCGGCATTTGTGTAAGGAAATGTTTAATGATTCCTTCTTTTTCCAAACCAATAACAGAATTTAACGGTCCGGTAAAGCCTACGTCGCTTTGAAAAGCAGTGCCGCCATCTAAAACCCGCGCGTCAAACGTGGGGACATGGGTGTGGGTGCCAATAAGCGCAGTGACGCGGCCATCAAGATAGTGGGCCAGAGCCATTTTTTCCGAAGTGGCTTCCGCGTGAAAATCAACAAAAATTGCCGCAAGATCATGGTTTTTATGTTCTTCCAGAATTTTATCGGCCACGCGAAATGGACAATCGGTGTGGGCAGGCATAAAAACCCTCCCAAGCAGGTTAATAACGAGCACTTTTTGTTTTTGAGAGCTTTCTACAACGCGATAACCCGTTCCAGGCACCATATCGGGGTAATTCGCCGGTCTGATAAGGGGAAACTCCGCATTTTCCAGATGGGCGATAATCGATTTTTCTTTCCAGATATGATTACCAGAAGTGAAAAAATCTACTCCGGCATGTCGCAACTCGTCAATTTGCCCGGCAGAAACCCCTTTTCCATGATGAAGGTTTTCAGCATTGGCAATCACAAGATGGATATTAAGTTTTTTTCTATAGTCTGGAAGAATTTTTTTGACTGTTTCGCGCCCTGGACGGCCAAAAATATCTCCAATAAAAAGAATATTCATATTGTTACTGTAAAAGCGGGGGGCAACAAGGCGAATCCCTGAATTTGTTTCGTGGTTCTAAGCCGAGCGGGCTCTACCAGGCAGCTTAACATAAAAGTGACATTTTAAAAATTTTTCATATTCCGTTTAGAAAAATTTCATATATAGATGATATTTTGGATTGGCGGATAACTGCTTTTAATTCAACTTTATTTGACATTTGATATTCGGATTTTGCAATTTTCCCGCATTTTCTCTTGACGGTGAGTATATACTCACCTACACTGGGGACAGTTCATATAAGTGGTTGCCCCGCCAAAGCCTTGGCGAAGGCGGGGTCTCAGCTCTACATATTTTTTATATTTTAACCCAAATTACTATGGTTGCTCTCACAGAAAAACAAAAAGCCGTTGAATTGGCGCTTGCCCACATTGAACGCACCTTTGGCAAAGGCGCCATCATGAAAATGGGGGAAGCGCAAAAAATCAATGTGGAAACCATTCCTACAGGGTCTATTTCTTTGGATGTAGCCCTTGGAGGCGGCGTGCCGCGCGGAAGGGTGGTTGAAATCTTTGGCCCGGAAAGTTCAGGAAAAACAACATTGACCCTGCACATTTTGGCGGAGGCTCAAAAGCGCGGAGGCCAGGTTGCTTTTATTGATGCGGAACACGCTCTTGATCCCGAATATGCGCGCAAAATCGGCGTTGATCTTGATAATGTGTTGATTTCCCAGCCCGACAGCGGGGAACAGGCGCTAGAGATTACCGAAACCCTGGTGCGGTCAAATGCGATAGATGTTATTGTGATTGATTCCGTCGCGGCGCTCACGCCAAAAGCCGAAATTGAGGGCGACATGGGGGATTCCCACATGGGCCTGCACGCCCGTCTTATGAGCCAGGCGTTGCGCAAATTGACAAGCGCCATAAGCAAATCAAAAACTACCGTTATTTTCATCAACCAGATACGCATGAAAATTGGCATTATGTTTGGCAATCCGGAAACAACAACCGGCGGCCAGGCTTTGAAATTTTATTCTTCGGTAAGAATGGATATCCGCAACATTGGAAAAATTGAAGATGGCTCAGGTGAAGATAAAAAAACAATCGGCAATCGCGTTCGGGTTAAAATTGTCAAAAATAAAATCGCGCCTCCTTTTAGAATTGCAGAATTTGATATTCTTTATAACAAAGGAATTTCTTATATCGGCGATCTTGTGGACCTGGCGTCAAAATATGAAATAACCCGCAAGAGCGGCGCCTTTTATAGCTATAAAGAGTTAAAGTTGGGTCAGGGGCGCGACAATGTAAAAAGTTTTCTCGAAGGCAATCAAAAAATCATGAAAGAACTTGAAAAAGAAATTTGGGACGTTGTTGCCCGGGTCCGCCGTGAGGAAATGGGACATGTCGCCGGCCCAGTCGTAGCCACAACTTCTACCGCCACGAAGGCAAAATAAGCCCTTATTTTCATGGATAATAATGAAATCATTGCGAAAGATATTTTTGTTTATGCCTATAAATTGCTTGCGCATAGGCCTTACGCGACAGCTGAATTTCAAAAAAAGCTGAACCGAAAATTTCCGCGGCAGCCAAAAGAAATTGAGGAAGCGCTTGAGCGTCTTAAAGAAAATCATTACCTTGACGACAAAGAATATGCTCAATTATTTATTGAAAGCAGACTTAGAAAGAAGCCTCAAAGCATAAAACTCATGAAGTGGGATTTGCGTAAAAAAGGTCTTGCTTCAGACACAATAGAGCAGTCATTGGAAAAAGAAGCCATTGATGAAGTAGAAATGGCGCGGCTGGCCGCTCAAAAAAAGCTCAAAGGCCTTATGCGTTTCCCTGCGCTCAAACAAAAAGAAAAACTGTACCGGTTTTTACTTGGCCGTGGATTTTCTTCATCAATTATTTTTCAGATTTTGAACGAATGTATTTCGCAAAAAAGCGGCGAACCACCATTGTTATAGCGGGCTTTTTATTTTTTTCAGACAGGGATTTGTAACCTGCGTATATCGCTGCGTAGTGCGGATATTCTGATGCCCAAGAAGTTCCTGCACGTACCTCACATCAGTGCCGTTCTCCAAAAGATGTGTCGCAAAACTGTGGCGCAGCGAATGAAAAGTCGCATCTTTTTTAATGGATGTTTTTTTCATGGCATTTTCAAAAATTTTCTGCGCTGTCCTTGTTGTCAGCTTTCCGCCGCGCTCGCTGGCGAAAAGAAAATCATTTTTATCTTTTCCGGCAATTAAATTTTGAATGCCGGTTTTTAATTTTTCCGGAAAAACAGTAATCCTGTCTTTTTTACCTTTTGCTTCTTTAAGATGGACTACCAATTCGGAAAAATCAACATCTTTGACTTTCAGATCAACCACTTCGCTTACCCTCAGGCCGGCGCCGTAAGCCAGCGCAATCAGCAGTTTATGTTTTCCATTGGAAATGCACGCAATCATGCTTTGTATTTCGCTCCGGGCTAAAACTACGGGAAGATGTCTGGTTTTTTTCGCAAAGCGAATATTAATTTTTTCATTCGTTTTGATAACATGATAATAGAAAAATTTGATGCTGCTGAGAAAAAGGTTTATGGTTTGCGGAGAGGCCCCGGATGCCAGTTTTTTCAGTAAAAAACATTTAATATTTTCAATATCCGGCTTTTCGCAAGCAGATTTTTTGAAAGCCAAATAACACTTTAGCGCATACAGATAATTTTTTATAGTTTTAAAACTGTAGTTCCCAAGACGCAGTTCATCTTCAAGAAGTTTGAGGGCAAAATCGATATTCATGCCATTTTTTTAGCACATTTTTATGAAAAGATTCTAAAAAAAACATTAAAACAAACATCCCCACGGAACGGGAAAATATCGCAACTAAAATTTTTCATGTTCCATTTTCCATTTTTTACTTCACCCAAACCCCAAAATCCTGTACCATAACCGCAGACAATACGCCCAAAAAGGAGTTACATAAAATACATTTTTGATTTGGTCATAACAAATAAGCCTTTGCTTAACTAAAAGGATTTGATTTTTGCTTTTTTTGTAAGGGGGAATAAGGTGTTTTCTTCGCTCCCGTTGGTCGCTCAGAAAACTTTTAATGTTTAGTTCTGATTCGAAAATTTAAGATTCAATTTTGACCCTCAGGCTTATCAGTTTCACTAATTTGATCCAAAGATTGGCGAGCCTTCTTTTCCCGTTCTTCCTCTTTGCGTTCCTTCGCTTTCTCTTTGAGATATTCTAACTTATTATGGACATTTTCCAAAAAACGATCAAGGGGCCTATCATCAGGATCAAGGCAGGCAACATCAATAGCTTTTGTAAGATCTTTTAAATATATCCATTTTTCCTTAAGCAAGTTTCCCTCCCGTTTCATTCTCTCCGATTCTTCATATAATTCTTTAATCTGTGCGAAATGACGGTGATCTTGACTGCTTGCTAAAAATTCACTCGGTCCTTGATACTGAAGTGCCCTACCACCCAATTCCAATTCTTGCTGTCTGTTGCGATGTTGCGCTTGATCTAGTGCTTCACAAGCCTCTTGTGCTTTTTGACTCTCTTCATGCAACAAGCTTTGCAGATCCAGAACCATTAAGCTTGGAAGAATCTCCCCCGGCTCGTCGGGCGCATTATCAAAACTATAATATCGATACAATTTTCTAAGCACATCCTCATCTAAAAAGTGGTGCAATTCATGATCCGTGAAAGCCTCATCTATTCTACCTTGAGCAGCCACTGTAACTTCATACTGGCGTTTTTGTTGCGCATCTCTTGCCTTCATCATCCTGTTGTATTCTTCTGGACTCGCTCTTTTAAACTCCATATTACTCATTAGTGGATCACGTGCCCATAACCTTCGATCGTCTCCTTGTAGATCCCCATACTCATTTTCATCTAGTGGTTTAAAATTTACCATATATTTTATAGTTAATGTACGTTTAGAATATCTCAAATAATCATACCATGAACACCCCCCCACCGTCAACCATAAAATGCTCCTAAAACCTACGGTTTGGCTCGGGGCATTCACCCCCTGCCCCTCTGCCCCTCGCCAAAGTGGAAAAAATCAAATTTCAAGCTTAAAAAGCTGGTGCTACAGTCCCAAAAATGTACTTCATGTAACAGCGCGTTAGCGGCTCGCTTGTTTGGTCAATATTCCAAAGTGCAAGGTTTTCATATAAAATCTTAACCAGAAAACTACGCTTTTTGTAAATCCACCCGCTCTCCCAAATTTTTACTGGCGGTGAGTCGCTCCGCTCCAAAGTATACCGCCAGTAAAAACTTCGCCAACGCGCGGACGTTAAGTGAAATTTTTGAGAATTCTATCATCTAAAACTATGAGACTAAAAACAATCCGGCATCCAGATTTATCTGGTGATATAAAGTATGATTTCGTTGTTCCTATTGGCTCGCTGGAACAGCATGGACCATTCGCCCCTTTTGGTACTGACACATATATTACCGACTATCTTGTCGATCAAGTTGAAAAACAATTTCCAAAATTAGTGATTCTACCAACGCTTGAGTTCTCGCGA
>CAZZPB010000026.1:0-4617 GCA_964655905.1 uncultured Candidatus Peribacteria bacterium | reverse complement strand
GAAATATAAAATCCAAAACAATGTTTCAAATTTTATGCTTTGAATTTTGAATTTGTTTGAAAATTGATCATTGGTTATTGATCATTCTATAACGTACCACATTAAATTTTCATAAACTTTTTCAAAGGGAAAAGCGTATGATCCCAGGAATACAACCAAATCCTGCTGTTTTAATACAACAAAAAGATGTGGAAGTGGTAAGAAATATAGTTCGTGATGCTGTTTTGTATTTGTACAGATCATAGATCATAAAATCTATATTTTCTTTATTCCTTCCTTCGGTTCCGCTACAATGAAAGCGTCTTTTTTCGTGTGTAATTTTTAAGGTTGCCCTTCGGGCTCGTCTGCGGTTGCTCCCTTTGGTCGCTTTGATTTCTTAACAAGCCCTTCGGGCTCGTCTTATGTTTAAACCGGTTGATCAAAAACAGGCGTTTCCTCAGATGGAAAGAAATTTGTTGGAGTTTTGGGAGAAAAACCATATTTTTGAAAAATCCGTGGAAGCGCGGAAAGGTAAGCCAAAATTTGTGTTTTTTGATGGACCGCCTTTTGCGAACGGTCTGCCGCATTACGGGCACATAATGGCGAATTCTCTAAAAGATGCCGTAACGCGCTACTGGACGATGAAAGGCTACTATGTTCCTCGGACAAACGGTTGGGACTGCCATGGCCTGCCCGTTGAATACGAAGTTGAAAAAGAGTTGAAGCTTGCGGGAAAAAAAGACATTGAAAAGATGGGTGTTGCCGAATTTAACGCCAAATGCCGGGAAAGTGTTTTCCGCTACACTAAAGAGTGGGAAACCCTGTTGAAGCGCATCGCGCGGTGGGTGGATTTTGGCAACAGCTACGCTACTCTCAACAATGAATATATAGAGTCCATCTGGTGGGTTTTTAGCCAGATCTGGAAAAAAGAAATGGTGTACGAAGGCAATAAAAGCATGCACATATGCCCGCGCTGCGAAACGCCTCTTTCCAATTTTGAGGTCAGCCAGGGGTACAAGGAAGTGACAGACCTTTCCACGACTGTGAAATTTGAATTTGTGGATGAACCTGGTACTTATTTTTTGGCCTGGACAACGACTCCATGGAGTCTGGCTTCAACCATGGGTTTGGCTGTTAATAAAAAAATTGATTATGTCAAAGTTCAGACTAAAAACGGCAATTATATTTTGGCTGCCAAAAGGCTGGAAACTGTTTTTGCCAACACGGGATTGAATTATGTGGTTGTTGACCAATTTAAAGGTTCCAAACTTGTTGGCAAGAAATATAAACATTTGTTTGACTATTACAACAATCATCCTGATGTGAAAAAGTCCAAGAATGTTTTTCATGCTGTTGCCATGGATTATGTTTCTGATGAGGAGGGGACTGGCATTGTGACAATCAATGGCGCGTTTGGTGAAGAAGATATGAACGCGGCTTTGCAAAGCGATATTCCGATCATTGTCAATATCGGCATGGATGGATGTTATTTTTCGGAAGTTAAAGAGTTTGCCGGTAAATTTGTCAAAGGGCAGGATCAAAATATTGCCGAATATCTGGATAAAAAGGGATTGCTGTTTAAAAAAGAAAATTTTCGCCATAGTTATCCGCACTGCTGGCGCTGCGACACGCCGCTTTTAAATTACGCCACCAAGTCATGGTTTATTAAAGTGGCGGACATAAAGCCGCGTCTGCTCAAGAATAACAATAAAATTCATTGGCAGCCGGAACATATCCGTGACGGGAGGTTTGGTAAATGGCTTGAAGGCGCGCGGGACTGGGCTATTTCACGCAACCGTTTTTGGGGCTGTCCCATGCCGCTCTGGCAATGTGAAAATCATCACACGGTGTGCGTGGCTTCCAAAAAAGAATTAGAAGAACTTTCAGGAGGAAAACTTCCGCTGCGGGACGGCAAATTGGACTTACACAAGCCATATATTGATGCAATCACCGGCAAATGCCACTGCGGAAAAACATTGCGACGCATACCGGAAGTATTGGATTGCTGGTTTGAAAGCGGGGCCATGCCGTATGCCCAACTTCACTATCCTTTTGAAAACAAGCAGGAATTTGAAGATAATTTCCCCGCCAATTTTATCGCGGAGGGCTTGGATCAGACCCGCGGCTGGTTTTATACCCTCCATGTGCTGGCTTCAATTTTATTTGACAAGCCCGCGTTCAAAAATGTTATCGTGAACGGTATTTTGCTTGCCGCGGACGGCGAAAAGCTCTCCAAAAGGAAAAAAAATTATCCCGATCCTAATGTTTTATTTGAAAGCAAGGGTGTGGATTCGACACGAATGTTTTTATATACAAGTACTGCGCCCCTTGCGCAGGACGTCCGCTTTTCAGAAAAACACGTTGATGAAATGGTGAAGAAATTTTCGCTGCCGCTGTGGAACAGTTACAGTTTTTTTGTGACATACGCCAATATTGATAAATGGGCTCCTCAAAAAGCCAAGGCCATCACTGAAAGCCGGGGGCTTTCGGGTGCGGGGATGAAAAAGAATTTTAGACCTGCCCATAAACTTGACCAGTGGATTTTGTCTGAACTGCATGAGTTAATCCAGACCGTGACAGGGGCCATGGACAACTATAATTTGACCGACGCCACGCGTCCAATGCTTGATTTTGTGGACAATCTCTCAAACTGGTACATCCGCCGCAGCAGAAGGCGCTTCTGGAAGTCGGAAAACGATGATGATAAATTTGACGCCTATCAGACGCTGTATTTGGTTCTCTTGGATTTTTCAAGACTGCTGGCCCCTTTTATGCCTTATCTTGCGGATGAAATTTACCGCAATTTGACCGGTGAGGCGTCTGTGCATTTGGCGGATTGGCCTAAACCAAACAAACGTCTGATCCAGGCCGCTTTGAATGAAGAAATGGCTGTCGTGCGGAAAATTGTCACGCTTGGCCACTGCGTGCGCGATAAAGCCAATATAAAAGTCCGTCAGCCGTTGGCAACCATTCAAATTGGCCTGCCAAAAAGTACGGATCAAAAGATGGTATTGGCTCAAAAAGAGGTTATTTGCGAAGAACTCAATGTTAAAAATCTCCAGATACTTGAAGATGTTCAGGAAGTTGTGACCCGTGTGGTTTTGCCAAACGCGCGTCTGCTCGGTCCAAAATATGGCAAAGATGTTCAAAAAATCATCCAAAAGGCCAAGGCCGGTGATTTTGAGATTTTGCCTGATGGCCGAGTGAAAATTGAAAAATTTATTCTTGAATTGGAGGAAGTTATGGTGGGATTTCATGGGAAGCAGGGTTTTGATGTCGCGAGTGAGAATGGAATTTCCGTTGTTCTGGATACTGTTGTTACGGATGAACTCAAGTCGGAGGGCCATGCGCGCGACGTTGTGCGTTTTATTCAGGATTTGCGCAAGGAAGCCGGCTATAACGTGGATGACCGCATTTATGTGATGATATCGGCCGATGATCCGATTCGTTCCGCTGTGACCGATTTTGCTGATTACATTAGTCGCGAAACGCTTGCTCTTGAGCTCCGGCAAAAAGGCGATATGGAGTGGGACAAGGAGAAACTGGTCGATATTGACGGGGTGGAAGTCAAGATTGCCGTGCGGAAGTAGAATGAGTATAATGCGCGGGTGTTAACAATTAACAATTAATAATTATAATTTGTGATTAAGAAAATTTTTATTGGTGTTGTATTGAATTCTTTGGCTCTCTATGGAGTTACGAAACTGCTTACCGATTTGCAGTATACAGGCGGTATTAAATTTTTTATTATAGGAGGGATTGTCATAGGGGTGTTGAATACTTTTGTAAAACCCCTGATGAAAATCTTGTCCTTCCCGATTGTTTTATTGACGGCAGGGCTTTTCAATTATGTCATTAATATCATTATTTTCTGGGCGATGGTGAAATTTGTGAATATTGTTCATTTTGGGGATGTTACTGTGTCAGTCGGCAGCGTTGTTACTTATGGTATCGCCGCCCTTGTTTTCGCTTTAATTAACTGGTTGTTACATCTATTAATTCATAATAAATAATCTAATTATTAATTTTTAATTATTAATTAACATATGCATACCTTTCTGAAATATTTTCAAATTATCGTCTCCATCCTGCTTGTTTTATCTATTTTGGTCCAAAATCGAAGCTCCGGACTTGGTTCCAGTTTTGGCGGCGGAGGTGTTATTCATGTGAAAAAACGCGGCGCTGAAAAAGTGCTTTTTTATCTTACAATTATCCTTGCCGCCCTTTTTGTGCTAATTGCCCTTCTTTTCCTTTTTTTTAGATAGAAAATAGATAGATCATTTGTGGATTTCGCCTTAACGTAAGTAAAATGGATTCAAATACAATTCCCCTTTCTACTTACTACTTTCTGCTTTATGTTTAAACGCTGGAAGAACATACTTTTCGGGGTCTTTCATGCTTATAGTATTGAAGAAAAAGTTATAAGTACAATTGTCGCAGGCGTTGTTTTCTTTACATTGGCGCAGGTTGGACTAAATTTGTTTCGAATTCCCGGCGTTTCCGAAAAGGAAGCCGGTAACGTTTATAATGAAGCGTTAATCAGCGCTATGCCATTGGTGTTAAATCCTCTTTATGTTGATTTTAATGAAGCCGGTCGGGATATATCAAGTCTGGTGTTTTCCGGGTTGGTCAAATACG
>CAZZPB010000025.1:0-4166 GCA_964655905.1 uncultured Candidatus Peribacteria bacterium | reverse complement strand
AATGATCAATTTTCAAACAAATTCAAAATTCAAAGCATAAAATTTGAAACATTGTTTTGGATTTTATATTTCGGTCATTTGATATTGTTTGGAATTTGGTGCTTGGTTATTGGTAATTGGTAATTATTTATATTGGCGCTTTATCATTGGTAATTTTTAACACATGCTCTTTATTCAAAGAAAAAAACGTATGATCCACTATTTTTGTATTTTAAAATTAAAAATTCCCTTTACGAGTTACAAATTACGAATTACGAGCTACGAATTACAAGTTACGAGTTACGAATTACGAATTACGAGTTACAAGTTACGAGTTACGAATTACAAATTACCCACTTTATTCCCACTCGATCGTACCGGGCGGCTTATTGGTGATGTCGTAAAAAACAGCGGTTATTCCTGGCATATTCATAAGTTTTTTGGAGAGCTGTTTAAGCAATTCCCGATCCATGCGGTAAAAACTGGCTGTCATTGCCTCCTCTGAAGAAACAGGCCTTAAAACTAATGCTTCGCCGCTTTCACGATTGACGCTGACTGGCAAAAGCACAACGGGAAATTGCCATATATCGGCGTATAAACCATGTTCAAATAAAAAAGCATGTACAAGGGCATCCGCTTTTTGCAGCATCCGCACACGGTCTTCCGAGAGATATTTTTTTTGAACTTTGAAAGAATCAATGATATTTGGATCCTGCAGCCAGATAACGCGATTGATTTCCTTGCACTCATTGATAAGCTGCGTCGCAAGAGTACCCAACTGTTCCCATTCCAGATTGCCAATAATGGCCAAAGGATGCTGGTAGGTGCGATAATCCCCCTGGACGCCGACACTTTTAACGGGCAGTATTTTTGCCGTCAAATTAAATGGACTTATAATGTTATTGATCTTCTTTTCAAGCAGTACATGATGTTCAGGATACGAGGCTTCATGCGCGCATAAACAGCGCACCGCAAGTCCCGGGCCCGGAAAAGGATGCCGCCATATAGTTTTCTCCGGTAATCCAAGGCGCAAACCGACTTCACGGACTTCGTCCTTGTACAATTGCGCTAAAGGCTCAATGATTCTTCCTGTTTCCATCAGCTCCTCAATCTGTGGGACGCGGTTGTGATGTGTTTTAATTTTTGCGGCATGTTTTGTGCCGCCCGTCTCTATGGTATCGGGATAAATCGTTCCCTGACCCAAAAGCCATTCTTCACTATTGAGTTTTAAATCTTTCACGGCATCCGCCTGCGCTTTCAAAAAAAGATCGCCGATAATCTTGCGTTTGGCTTCAGGATCATATCTTTCTTTGAGAGCCTGAAAAAACCTTTTGCTTTCATCACGAATATGCAGGTTGTTAAAGCCCAAATTCTTTAAACCTGCGCTGACTTCTTCTTTTTCCCCGAGACGCATAAAACCGGTATCCACAAACAGGCCATAAACCCGCTCCCTGCCAAGAGCTTTTTCCAACAAAACAAAGGCAACCGTGGAATCAACCCCGCCGCTGACCATCATGAAAACTTTTTTATTTCCAACTTTTTTCCTGATGATTTCCATTTCCTGATCAATAAAATCTTCAATCCGCCAATCATGGGAGCAGGAGCAAATATCAAGAAAATTACCCAACATGGATTGCCCCGACTCGGTATGGGTAACTTCCAGATGAAATTGGGTGCCGTAATAATTTTTCTTCAAATTGGCAAGAGCGGCATATTCACAGTCATTTGTTGAGCCAATGACTTCATAGTTGTCGGGCAGTTTAGTAATAGTGTCTCCATGGCTCATCCATACTGTTTTTTTGCCCTGCATGTTTTTAAAAACTCCTGCGGATTTTTTTATGTTGAGCATGGCGGGACCATATTCCCGCGTTGAACCGTTCACAACTTCTCCACCCTGTATGTAAGCCAATAATTGATGGCCGTAACAGATTCCAAGAAGCGGAATATTTAAATCCAGAATTTTTTTATCGCAGTGGATTGCCTCATAATCATAAACGCTTTGTGGTCCGCCAGATAAGATAATTCCTTTATAATCTTTTAATTTTTCTGCGGGCGTCTGGCCATCAAAAATTTCGCTGTAAACCCCCAGTCGCCGCACCCTGTTGGCTATAAGATGCGCGTATTGGCCTCCAAAATCCAGAACTGCAATTTTATCCATGAGACGAGCCTGTTAAGAAATTATAATCTTTGTATTACCGTGATTTGTTTTGGATTCTGATCAATAAGATTTCCATGCGCGTCGCTGATATTTTTTATGGTAACACGATAATATTCACCTGGCTGCGCGGTCATTCCTTTCACAAAAATAAGCACACCCTTGCCTTTGTATTCAATATGATCAATTGAAATTGAATCTTTTTGCTCCGGATGCGCTATATTAAGATCTTCTATAAAATAATTTAGGGGATCCTCCGCCCCGGCAGAAGATATTTTTTCGTTAAATGTAAGGTTGATTACACCCAATTTATCAATATTTTGATCAATTATTATTGGAGGATTTTTGTCCTGCTGAACGCTTAAATTTAAATGCATGTCCTTATTGATTTCGCCCTGGAAAATACCAAAATTTTCTCTGCGTATGAAGTCATTACTCGAAATCGTGCTGCCCTGGGGCGCCTCAAAAATAACAGTATAATAATCGCGGTCCGTGCCTGATTGTTTTGGGATATAAAGCCCATATTTTGTTTTATTGACAATGGAAACAGGCAGTTGATAACGATAATGTAATTGTGTTTTTTGGCCCGGTTTTAATTTCACAATATTGCCAAAAATATGATACAAACCTTCATCTTTTTGCCATAAATCCTTTTGATACTCCCGCGCGGCCTCGATTAAAACTGCGCCGCGCGGCACATATAGCCTAAAAAATCCCGAATACTCCCCGCTCAAGGGAATATTTTCTATGCCATAATGGTTGATGTTTATTGTCACATCGCCAATCAGATTGTACGAATTGTCTGCCGGATTTTCCGTTAATATTACGTGATAAAGAACGTCTCTTTTAATGTAACGGTCTGATTTCATGCCGCCCAAATTGGCTTCCACAAGCGATAAAAAATCTCCGCTGTCCGCACTGAAAGAAGCGGGCCACCTACCGGACCAGCCATTCTCGTAACCGAATTTTTGTAAATTTGGATTGCGAAAATATATCTGTATTTCTTTTTTGGCCAAACTGTCGGCAACGGCATCGCTGACAGCGCGAAGCTGAAACGGGTTCAAAAGTATTTCCCTTTTTATCGTTTGAGCAACAAGTTTCATTACATCCTTGCGCTTTTTAAGGTCTTCGATATTATGCCGGTCAATGTTGTTGACCTTTTGCTCAAGTTTTTGAAACAGGGAATCTTTATCATATATTTCATTTTCGATTTTGATGGAGCCAAGTTTTCCAAGCAGATCCTCCAAAAATGAGTAATTTACTGCAACAACGCCGTCCAGATTAAAATCTGGACGGGTCAAATGAAACATGCGGATAAGTTCTTCCGCCGTTTTAGGAAAATCGGCATCATAATTGGCGTCACGAAAACGGTATCCCTGATACCAGCGGTTGGCCAACAGCTCTTTCATGGGGTATGGGGGCTCAATAAAAGGATGACTGTCAATAGCTCCATAAACATCGGAAATTTCAACACCGGTTAAAAATCCAAAGCGGAATTTAGCTATGCCATAAGCGGATATAAAGCCGCCCGCCGGACGCAATTCGTTATTATTCTGAAACACAATCAAATAATTTTTTGATGCAAAGGGGAATCCGCTTATTTCGCTGTAATAAGGCAAAAAAGCGCGCAGTGCGCCCAGCGACGAAATAAAAAATAAAAAAATAAAAATAATAAAAAAACCAATACCGAGCAGCCACGAATATTTTTTGCGCCGGTGCTTTCGGGGTTGGATTTGGCCAAGTTTCACTTTCAATTTTGAAAAAAATTTACCATAGAAAATCATAGGCAAGGGCATTATACTCTATGATAGACATGGATAAAACGGATCATACGTTTTCTTCTTTGAATAAAAATTCAGGAAAAACTATGATCAAATCCGAAATCCGAATAACTAATGTCAATTCAATCTCACAGGTTCAAATGTCAAGTCACGATGGGGGCTGAAAATTCCTGTTTGATATTAAGAATTAAAACATTTGACCTTTGTTTGAAATTTGATATTCGGATTTTGAAATTTATGCCACATATTAT
>CAZZPB010000024.1:0-4300 GCA_964655905.1 uncultured Candidatus Peribacteria bacterium | reverse complement strand
TGTTCATTCAGAGAACCACCAGGGAAATGAGCGTCTCTCAATAATAGCCAGTTCAAATCGATTATGGGCTTTTTCGACAGTAACATATTCAAAATATTTGGGTTACAAAAAATCAATTACTCCGTAATGGGACACCAGTGATGTTAATCTGCTTCAGCAACTATCTCGATGAATCCTTAAACGTAAAGCTTATAAAAAAGGGTTAAAAAACTGTAAAAGTATAGTTAATTTAAAGACCTTGCGGAAAATGGGAGAAGCGCATGAAAATTAAAGAATCGAATATAAAAAAATACGATAAAAATTTTTTCAATAATATTTTGTTGAGAAATCTTCCAAGTGCAGAAATCATTGTTCCTTTCATAGTTGAAGGATTGAAACCAAAGTCAGTGGTTGATATTGGCTGCGGAATCGGCGCGTGGCTCTCTGTTTTTAAGAGAAAGGGTGCTGCTGAGATATTTGGCATTGATGGGGATTGGGTAAAAAAAGAATATTTGATTATACCCCAGAAATGCTTTCAAGTAGTTGATCTTTCCAAGCCTTTTAAACTGAAAAAAACATATGATTTGGCAATTTGTTTGGAAGTCGCCGAACACTTGCCGGAAGAACAAGCTGAAAACTTTATTAAAGAGCTCACTCAGTCAGCGCCAGTAATTGTTTTCTCCGCAGCGATTCCGTTTCAAGGCGGGACAAATCATATCAATGAACAGTGGCCAGATTATTGGGTCAAACTTTTTGAAAATGAAGGCTATTGCGTGAGCGACTGTTTTCGATCAAAATTTTGGGAGGAAGAAAAAATCGCATGCTGGTATAGGCAAAATATGTTTTTATTTTTCAAAAAAGATAAAGAGCATCAAATGCCACTAACCTCCCCTCTACCTTTCCGTTGCGTACATCCGACATTATTTGAGATTAATATGCAATCTCGCATTGATATCTCCCCTCTACACAGAAAGCATTTTCTTGCTCGCATTTGCAATAAAATACATTATTTTTTAATGCACTTTTGGAAGATCCCGGCATAAATCTGTGGAGGGTTAACTTTCAAAACACATGTCAAAAGACTTTGTAGTTATTATTCGTTCCGCCGGTGAAAGAACCGAGGAGGCTTGCCGTTATTTGATTACCAAACAGGTTTCTCAAGATAAGATTTTTGTCGTCAAAGATAAACCATTTAGCGCCACTTTATTCAAGGCATTTGAGACTGGAATTGATTCGAAGCGGTTTTGGACGATTTGTATCGACGCGGATATTTTGATTACTCAAAATGCAATTCCTCAGTATTTAAAAAGCACGGGAAAATTTAAAGATAATACGTTTGGATTTAATGGATTTGTGCTAGATAAGTTTTACGGCCAAGGAAAAGGCCGTGGATTTATTATTTATAGGACGGATTTTTTGAAGGAGGCGTTAAAAAAAATTACGAAATTTAAATTGGCAATAAGACCTGAATCAGCAGTAAGAGAGGAGATGGTAGCTGAAGGATATGAGTGGTTAAATTCTGACGAAATTTATGGTGTTCATGATTATGAACAGTATTACGCAGATATTTTTAGAAAAATGGCTACACGAGCCCAAAAGAGCAAAAACGATATTGATTTGTTGTTGAAGCGTTGTATGCAAAATCAAGCCGATTATGATTTTCGTCTTGCATTGCAAGGTCTTTTGTTTGGGAAAGAGCTTTCGGTAGGGGATGTCTTAATTCATGCCGATCAGTGGGCAGACGTATCAAATAAATGGCTGCATTCATACAATTTGAAGGAAAAGCAAGCGATGTCACCTTCTGAACTTAAAAGGCATTTTGTTTTATCAATGATATGGAAGAAAAAAATAGCCTCTTTTTTTAGAAAACCGGGACTTCAATTTAAAGGTTCTTCATAGTTTTATGTGCGGAATTGCTGGAATTTTAAGATGGTCTGGCCCGAAAATTCGGGATGAGGAAATAAAGTCTATGATCACAGCAATTCGACATCGAGGGCCGGATGGAGAAGGTATTTTCTTGCGGGAACGGGTGGCTTTAGGGCATCGGCGTCTTTCCATCATTGATCTTGAAGGCGGTCGTCAGCCCATGTTGAATGAGGACGGTCAGGTGGCGGTAACCTTTAATGGAGAAATCTATAATTTTCAAGAACTTGTTGAAATTCTAAAAACCAAGGGGCATATTTTTAAGACTCGTTCAGATACTGAAGTGATCGTGCATGCCTGGGAAGAGTGGGGTAAAGATTGTGTCCGGCGCTTTCGCGGAATGTTTGCCTTCGCGATCGCTGATTGGAAACAAAATAAAATTTTTTTGGCGCGTGATCATTTCGGGATAAAACCGCTTTATTATGTTTTAAAAGAAAAGCAACTATTCTTTGCTTCCGAAATTCAAGCTTTAAAAGCAGTCGATGATTGTCCGTCAGACATAGATTTGCAATCTTTGGATCAATACTTGATGTTGCAGTATATTCCAGCGCCCCGCACCATTTTTAAGCAAATGTTTAAATTGTTGCCCGCGCATTGCATGACTGTTCATTTTGATGGCAGGGTGGAGGGCCCGGACCGTTATTGGAATATAAAATTTTCACCAAAAAAGTGGAATTCTTTAGACGAATGCGCCGAGGCCTTAGAGGAAAGAATTCGAGATTCTGTTAAAGCGCATCTCGTTGCCGATGTGGATTTTGGAGCGTTCCTTTCTGGCGGAATCGATTCTTCAGTGGTGGTTTCCTGTATGGCTCAGGAACTCAATCGACCTATCAAGACCTTTTCAATTGGTTTTCAACATGCAAAAGTAAATGAACTTTCGTATGCGAAGCAAGTCGCCGAGCGTTGGAACACAAATCATCAATTTGAAGTTTTAAATCCAGATGTTTGCAAGATTTTGCCCAAGTTGGTCCAGCATTATGGAGAACCTTTTGGGGATTATTCCTCGATTCCTACGTATTATGTTTCTCAATTTGCGAAGCATTCTGTTCCTATGGTTTTGTCTGGCGATGGAGGGGACGAAGCTTTTGGAGGCTACAAAAGTTATTTAAAATGGGTAAGCTTTTTATTTCCGAATCGCCCCATATGGAAAAGAATTATGTATCCGTTCGCAAAGCTTTTGATGCCGCAGCGCTATGGAGAGCCTAGGGAGTCGTTAGAGCATTGGTATAATATGATTCAAATTATGTCAGCGCCATTTCGGTTTAATTTATGGAAAAAAGAATTTCATAATTTTGTAAATTTACCCATAGAAATCTTTGAAAATAGCTGGCGAAAAATGGCGCACTCTTATTCGCCTCTGGAGAAAGTAAGAAGTCTTGATTACGACACTTATCTGCCTGACGATATTCTAGTAAAAGTGGATGTAGCAAGTATGGCGCATGGTTTGGAAGTCAGGACCCCTTTGATCGATGTCAAAGTCGTTGAATTTTTGCAAAGCATACCGTCTCATTTTTTATTACGGGAATCTGATAAGAACTCAAAAGAATGGATGACGAAGTTCTTACTGCGGAAAATTCTTACGAAATATTTCCCGAATGATTTTATAAATCGCCCCAAAAAAGGTTTTTCCCCGCCTCTTAATGAGTGGCTGACTTTTGATGAGCAATTTTTTAGTTTTGTAAAAGACGTATTGCTAGATTCCAGGGCGTCAATTTCTTGTTATTTTGAACGGGAAATAATAGTCTCTCTTATGAAAGAACAAAAGCAAAGAGCAAATCAAGGGCATCTGATTTGGATGCTTCTTTTTTTGGAAGTCTGGCTGAAAGGTTTCCGAAATGGGAATCGTTAGAAATTCTTTCCAAGTAAGTTTTCATAAATTTAAAAATCGTTTATCACAATATTCACCTTTGGGTGGACAGCAGTCCCATTGGGAAGACCGTTGGTCAAACTCTCAAGTTTCTAAAATTTTGCAGAATGCACGTTCGGGAGGATTAGAAGAATTTGAAACTGTTTTCAAAAAATATCTTCCCAAGGGCCTTCCGATTTTAGAAGCAGGTTGCGGACTTGGGCAATGGGTCATGGCCTTATCCAGCCGTGGTTATCAAATCGAAGGAATGGATTATGCCGAACAAGCCATCCAACGGGTAAGGCAGTTGGCGCCTGAATTGAATCTCAGGGTGGGGAATATTTATCAAATTGATGCGCCGGATAATTTTTATGGAGGTTATATTTCCATTGGAATATTTGAGCATGATTCTGATGGTCCTTTGCGAGGCCTCCTGGAAGTCAAACGCGTTTTACGCCAGGATGGCGTTGCGTTAATCAGTGTTCCCTATCTTAATTCGCAAAGAGAGAGATGGCTCAAAAACGCACCGGTAACGAATGAGGCTACTTTGCA
>CAZZPB010000023.1:0-2760 GCA_964655905.1 uncultured Candidatus Peribacteria bacterium | reverse complement strand
TTTTTTACGCAAATCGTGATAAAATACCATCCATTTCGGGAATAATCATAATTTTGTAAACGGTTTCGTTTACGTTCCGGATAATCATCATTGAACATCCCGCCATTCTATCAATGCCACATGAAATATTTCTAAATTTTTTCTGAATTTTCATTCAAAAAAAATTGTATGATACGTGGGTGTTGTATAATGCCGGTATATTAAAAACATGGTCCCATCGTCTAGCGGCTAGGACACCACCTGTTTTACTCTGGTGGCAACCTACGGTTTCCCCCAGGTACCCCCGCTTTCGCGGGGGCCCCCTTCCCCTTCGTTCGCTTTCGCCTCGGGAACCCACAAGACCCAAGGCTGCGCTCTTCTGATCTGATAAAATATATTTATTCGGTCCCATCGTCTAGCGGCTAGGACACCACCTTCTCAAGGTGAAAACACGGGTTCGATTCCCGTTGGGACTAAATTGGGGTAGTAAGTAGCAGGTAGTAAGGGATAAGGAGTTGATTTTAAAATCATTTTTGATAAATCTGTTTTGGTACATAAATTATTGACCGGCTTAATAAATAAATTAAAAACCCTTCAACCCTAACCCCCTTACTACTTACTACTTTTTCCTTACTACTAACAACACAAAATGCCAAAAGATTATTACAATATTCTAGGTATAAATAAAACCGCCACCGAACAGGAAATCAAGAAGGCGTACCGTAGGCTTGCGCTTCAATATCACCCGGACAAACATAAAGGTGATAAAGACGCGGAACAAAAATTCAAGGACATCAATCAGGCGTATGAAGTGCTTTCCGATAAGCAAAAACGCGGCGCCTACGACCAATTTGGTGAAGCCGGAGCGCAGGGTTTTGGGCAAACGGGCGGTTACAGCAGCACAACAGGGGGATTTGGCGGCCAGGGATATGATTTTTCTTCTTTTGGAGACATGGGCGGTTTTGCAGATATTTTTGAGACATTTTTTGGCCAGCAGGCGGCCACGGGCGGCAGAGGACGAAAAAAACGCGGCCCCCGTGCCGGGGAGGATCTTGAATTTGAATTGAATATTACTTTTGAAGAGGCGGTTTTTGGCGCGGAAAAAGATCTTCTGGTCACAAAAACAGTTGCCTGCGACCGTTGCCGCGGCACAGGCGCGGAGCCGGGAAGTAAAACAATTATTTGCCCGACGTGCAGGGGCACGGGTGAGATTCGCGCTGTCCGCCAGACGCTTTTCGGCCAGATGGCAACGTCCCAGGTATGTTCCGAGTGTTACGGAGAAGGGAAAATTCAGGAAAAAAAATGTTCGCAGTGCGAGGGCCACACGCGCGTCCGCAGCAATCAGAAAGTGCGGGTAAAAATACCGGCCGGCGTTGACAACGGTTCCACCATTCGCCTAAGCGGAAAAGGTGAAGCCGGCACGTTTGGCGGCCCTTCCGGCGATCTTTACATTCACCTGAAAGTCGCGTCCTCAAAAAACTTTGTTAGAAATCAGTATGATCTTTACCTGGATGTTCACATCCAGCCTGTCCAGGCAGTCTTGGGAGATAGTCTGAATGTGGATACATTCTATGGAAAAGTGCAGCTCAAAATCCCCGCCGGCACGCAAAATGGCAAAGTTTTTCGCATAAAAGGATATGGAATAAAAAAACTTAAAAGTGAGGAAAAAGGCGACCAGTTCGCGCGCATTGTTGTTGATATTCCAACAAAGCTTTCAAAAAAAGAGCGGACCCTTTACGAAGAATTGGCGCAGGAAACGGGAATTGATATTAAAAATCAAAAAAATGGCTTTTTTGGATTTTGAAATTTGAAAGGAAAATATTTTAAAGTATAATCATCATCGTACGGAATGGTTGGTAATCATTCCGCATCAAAATATTCTTTTAAAAAACCCCTTCGCATGAATCTTAATCTTTCCTGGGATCTTTTCATTTTAGTTTTCTTTGCCGTCGTCGTGGCATACAGTTTTATTATTGGAAGAAACCAGACGCTGAAAGTTATTTTGGGAACCTATATGGCTATTTTGTGCGCCGATGGTTTTGGCAATCTGTTCGGCAAATACTTTGTTTCGTCAGACGCATTTTTAAAACTTATGAAAATTTTTGCTGTTACCAGCGGAGATCAGGCTGTTGTTTTCTTCAAAGTACTGGTACTTCTTTTATTTATTGTGCTGATTGCAGTAAGAGGACTTTTCCATGTTGACGCGGAAGACAATCGTCCCCTCAGTTTAAGACTTATTATCTTGTTGTTGATGGGGTTGATGAGCGCGGGCCTGATAATAAGCACTGTACTTGTTTTTGTTTCCGGCGCTTCGCTTATTGGCGCCGGCACGGGCGCAAATAATATTTTGTCTGATGTTTACCAAAGTTCCCGTCTGGTTCGTATGATGCTGGATTATTCAAATTTGTGGTTTTTCCTTCCCGGTTTTTCATTTATATTATTGGGCGTGTTTCATAAAAAGGTCTAGTATGCAGATTAGGAATTAAGAAGAAGAATTGGGGAAACAAGGGCTGGTAGCTCAGTCGGTAGAGCGGCTCCCTTTTAAGGAGAAGGTCCTGAGTTCGATTCTCAGCCAGCCCAATAGGTCAGGAATAGGTAGCAAGTAAAAAGGAATAAGGTGGAGAATTCTATTATCCTTATCCCTTGCCACTTTCTACGGATCATACGTTTTTTTCTTTGAATAAAATTTCAGGAAAAACTATGATCAAATCCGAAATCCGAATAACAAATGTCAATTCAATATCAAAGTTCAAAGGTTCAAATGTCAATTCAAGATTGGGA
>CAZZPB010000022.1:0-9182 GCA_964655905.1 uncultured Candidatus Peribacteria bacterium | reverse complement strand
TTTGATATTAAAAATTAAAACATTTGACCTTTGTTTGAAATTTGTTATTCGGATTTTGAAATTTATGCCACATATTATTTATTCAAAGTCATTTGCGTATGATTCTCTGCATTCTCTACGACAGATTCAACGCCATTTTTTGGCCTTTTTGTCTTATTTATGCTAAAATAATGGGATTATTTTTCAAATACAAATATGGCGGACACACAAACTGTCGATCAGACGCTGGGCAACATTAACCGCGTTTTTAAAGAAAAGGCAACGGTTAAACGCGCCAAAGAGCTTGGCATGTCCTATATCAACATCGGTGTCACTCCCATCAACCCGGATATTTTACACCTTGTGCCTCCGGAGGTGGCCAAAAGCGCTTTAATCATGCCTTTTTTTAAAGCAGGCGCAAAAGTCAGAATCGCCATTGTTGACCCCGATAATCCTGAAACGAAAAAAGTTATTCAACAGCTTGTGGATAAAGGTTTTGAACTTAACCTCAACCTTGCTTCCGATGACGGCATTTTAGAAGCCATGAAGCTCTATGAAACCGAACAATACAGGATCAAAAAAGTTATCACTACAACGCTTTCTGAGGAAAAAATTAAGGCTTATGAACAGGAAATTCAGCAGCTTGCCGATCTGAAAAACAAACTCAAAACCATAAATTCAGAAGATGGTGTCTATTTAATCAGCATTGGAGCCTTAAAAACGGGAGCTTCTGATATTCATTTTGAGCCTGAAGAAAATGCCGTTCGTGTGCGTTTCCGCATTGATGGAGTTTTACATGTCATTTTTGAAATTGATAAAAGTATTTACACCAATCTTGTAAATCAAATCAAATACCAGTGCAAAATGAAACTTAATATCAATAATGAGCCGCAGGACGGGCGTTATAGTTTTACAGTCAACGATCGCAAGGTGGATGTGCGCGTTTCTGACTTGCCGACAGAATACGGAGAGACTTTTGTTTGCCGATTATTGGACAGTAAACGCCACGTGGCCGACTTTGAAGAAATGGGGTTTTGGCACGGAAATTTACAGCACATGGAACGTTTGGCTAAAATTTCCCACGGTATGATTTTGATTACCGGTCCAACCGGTTCAGGAAAGACTACAACGCTCTACACAATGCTGGATAAATTTAATAAACCTGAAAGGAAAGTTATTACCCTTGAAGATCCCATTGAATATCATTTACCAGGGATTTCTCAAAGTCAGGTCAATGAAAAGCGCGGCTACGACTTTGCAGGTGGTTTAAGGGCAATTTTGAGACAGGACCCGGACGTGGTTATGCTTGGGGAAATCCGTGACCTGCCTACCGCGGAAACGGCGGCCCAGGCGGCCCTTACGGGGCATGTTTTGCTCAGTACTTTGCATACAAACAGCGCCGTTGCGTCAATACCGCGTTTGGTCAATATTGGCTTGCCGCCGTTTATGATTGCTCCAGCCATCAATACAATTATTGCCCAGCGTTTGGTGAGAAGAATTTGTCTGGCATGCCAAAAAATAGAGCCAATTTCCGCAGCGGAGACTGATGAAATCAAAAAAATAATCGAATCCATAAAAAAAATATGCCCATCTCTTGAATCATCGGCTGATTTGATTGTTCCAACGCTGCTTCCAAGGGCCGTGGGCTGCGACATTTGCAGTCATACCGGCTATAAAGGCCGGATTTGCGTTGTAGAAATTCTTGAACTTGATTTTGAAATGCGCGATCTTATCCTTAACAAAATGAGTTCCACAAAAATGCTTGAAGCTGCCCGCCGCAAGGGCATGTTGACCATGCGCGAAGATGGGATTTTAAAGGTACTGAAGGGGCTGACGACATTGGAGGAAGTACATAGGGTTACGGCGATTGTGGAGTGAATGTTTCCGTAACTTGTAACTTGTAACTTGTAATTTGTAATTATTTTTGATTTTTAATTGAACGAATGAGGCCGTTGATAAGTTGCATAACTTTCTTCGATTTTTCATTCAGGGACTTGTAAATTTCAGGATCAATATATTCTAAATTTTTTGTAAGTAACAGGAAATTTTGAACTTCTGCTGAAGAACCTCTTGCTTGATGGTAAAATCTGATCTTGTCCTTAAAATGATAACGGGCAAATCCTTCTGCTGTGTTTGCTGCTATAGAACTGGTTGCTCTTCTGAGTTGCGATACGATTCCATATAATTCATCTCTCGGAAATTTTTTTGTAATTCCGTAAATCTCTATGGTCAATTCATGGGCTTTTCTCCAAGCATCTAAATCATAAAAATTTTGTATTTTATTATCCATTTACGAATTACAGATTACGAATTACGAATCACTCAACCGTTTCCCAAAGCAACGCCTTATTCCGCTTCACAACGCCTTTCAATTCCAATTGGCTTAAAAGAACGTTGATTTTATGCAACGGGAGATAGGTTTTTGTAATCAAATCCTGGGTTGAAAATGGTTCTTTCTGGAGAGTTTGAAATACCACTTTTTCCTCAGAAGAAAGGGAAATATTAGTATTTTTTATGGGCGCCTGAAAGCCAAGCTGCTTCATCGTTTCACCGATATTGGTAATGGGTCGTGCGCCCCTGCTTATCAACTGAAGACAACCCGCTGCATTTGGCTTATTGATTTCTCCAACCAGGGCATAAAGCTCGCGTTTTTGCAGTACGGCGTGGCGGGCGGTAGAAAGCGCTCCCGATTGAAGACCTGCCTCAACGACAACAACAGCCTGGCTTATGCCTGAAATCAGGCGATTGCGTTCCAGAAAACGCCCCTGATAGGCGGGGTCGCATGGGGGATATTCCGAAATGATAGAGCCATTATTGGCCAATATTTGTTCAACAAAGCGTTCATGGCACGCGGGGGTAATAATTCCCAGTCCGGAAGCCAAAACGCCAATTGTTGGTTTCTTTTTGCTCACAGCTCCAAAATGGGCAATGGCATCAATACCAATGGCAAGTCCGCTTACAACAATTCCATCCTGGGCGGCAATCGCGGAAGCCAGTTCATAAGCTATTTTTTCACCGTATGTTGAAGGCCTGCGGGTTCCAACAATTGCAATGTGCTTGCGGCCATTGTCAAGAGCGGCCCCTTTACGATACAGCGCCAGCGGCGGACACGGAATTTGGCTTAATCCTGATGGATATTCTTTGCTTTCCCGGCTCAAAATAACTATATCATTTTCCCATAAATAAGCCATTTCTGCTTCCACATCACATTGTTTTCTTGCTTCGATTATGTTCAGAACGATTTCCTGTTTTAAACCTGCCGCAAAAAATTCTTCCACCGCCGCTGATTCCCAAACATAACGCCAATCGCGGAAACGTTCCCATAAAGCCACCAAAGCCTTATAGTGCATTCCCTGTACGCAATTGATAGCGTGCAAAAATTGCAGCATAACAAAAATAGAATGATATCGGTCACCATATCATTCCCATATGAACGATTTCTAAATTATTTCTTTATTGTTATGATGGCTCCAGAGTTTTTTCGACATCTTCGGCAACTTCACTACGTTCTGCATCTAAAACCAGGTCCGGCAGGCATCCCCGATCTGCTCACTCTGCTCTTGCTTCACGAAAACGTAGTTGTTCTCCAGTAGTCATTAATAACCGACCACCTT
The DNA here is from genome assembly GCA_964655905.1 of uncultured Candidatus Peribacteria bacterium. Lineage (GTDB taxonomy): Bacteria > Patescibacteriota > Gracilibacteria > UBA1369 > UBA1369 > CAYHVY01. Next base: position 5,589 of record CAZZPB010000022.1, on the reverse strand, counting down.
CCCCTTGCAATTTGTCCTTCATGGCAATTCAGTTAATATTCTCGAACACAAGTATAGAACAAAAATTATAAATAGCAAGCTTTTTAATCCTTGAATCTAAAAACTCTTCCTTTTGAAAAACATCCCTGGCTCACAAGCCGTATGCCTGGATTTTTGCTTACAGTTCCCATAATTTTTGCCTCAATGTGATGTTTTTTCATAACCGCGGCAATTTTTGAAAATTCATTGCTGATCACAATCATACCCGTGCCCATATTCCACACGCGGTACGCCTCTTCATCATTGACCTGTCCGTATTCCTGTAATTTCAGCATGGGTTCGTTTGGCGCCCATGGCTCATCCAAATCGGCTCCATGGCGGCCCAGAATGCGAATAATATTGCCCGGAATGCCTCCGCCCGTCACGTGCGCCAGCGCTTTGATTTCGCAAAGTGATTTTTGTCCATATCGTCCCAATAATTCGAGTAATGCCGAGGAATAAATAACGGACGGCATCAATGTTATTGCACCCCAGTTTTTTGAAGCATTGTAAGGCTTTCGTTCCCACTTTTCTCCAAATTTCTTTTTCAAAACATGACGAATCAGGCTGAAACCATTTGCTCTAAAGCCGGAGTTTCGTAAGCCAATAATTTTATCTCCAGGCTGAACACCGCGTCCTGTGATCAATTTTTTCTTTTCGACAATGCCGACAGCATCGGCGTTCCAGACCGTTCCCTTGATGAGATCCGGCATTTCGCCAATTTCACCGCCCGCAATAACCACTTTTTGTTCCAGGCATGCCTTTTTTAAGCCCTCCATAAGGGGTTTTATAATCTTTGCGGACACTTTTTCAATATCAATGGTATTTGTGATGGAAATTGTCTCTGCGCCGAGACACACCGCATCATCCGCTACCATGGCCAGAAGGTCATAGCCAAGAGTCTCAAACTTGCCCAGGGCTTGCGCTACGGCAATTTTTGATCCTACGCCATCCGAATTCTGCACCAGATAAAAATCTCCAAAATCCAGAGCGCCGCTAAAACCGCCATCAAGACTGACCGGTTTTCCAAACATATTTTTTCTTCCGGCGAACGTCTTTTTAGCGGCTTCATAAGCCAACGCGGAACATTTATCCCCCGCCCCGATGTTTACTCCGGATTCTTTGTATGTAGTCATAACTGTAAATTGTTTAATGGTATCCACTTTGCTCTTTATCGCTCACTACGCGGCCTTTTTCCAAACGGACAACTCTCCTATGAATGTGGTCAACCAATGCCGGATTGTGTGTCGCGAGCACTACGGTAACGCCATTTTTATTAATTTTCAGCAAAAGATCAATGATTTCTTTCGCGTTATGGGGGTCAAGATTACCGGTTGGCTCATCCGCAATAATCAAATTGGGATTATGAACCAGCGCCCTTGCGATGGCAGCCCGCTGACATTCACCGCCTGAAAGTTGGCGCGGAAAATGTCTTTTTTGCTCAAGCAGACCGACAATTTCCAAAACTTCACGTACGCGTTTTTGAATATCATGATTTGAATAGCCGCAAACCTCCATGGCAAAAGCCACATTTTCATGCACATTCTTTTGAGGAAGCAGCCTGTAATCCTGAAAAACCACGCCGATTTTGCGGCGATAATATTGCAGCTCGTTCTCTTTCAACGTGTTGATGATATATTTGTCGACACTGATGTATCCATGCTGAATGGTTTCGGCTCCAATAAGGGCATGAATGAGTGTTGATTTTCCGGCTCCAGAAGGGCCTACAACGCTCACAAACTCCCCCGGAGAAATTTTAAGATTCACCTTGTCAAGCACAATGCTTTGGCCATATTTTTTGGTAACATTCTCAAAAATAATCATTTTACGAATTACGAATTACAAGTTACAAATTACTTATGAAACTTCTCATGTATCTCCCTCAGCCTCTTATTCGTGACATGCGTATAAATTTGTGTCGTTGCAATTGAAGCGTGTCCCAGCATTTCCTGCACTGAACGGATATCCGCGCCATTGATTAAAAGTTCGGTTGCAAAGCTGTGGCGTAAAACATGCGGGGTAACTTTTTTGATAATACCAGCTTTTCTCGCGTAATTCCTCACGATATTTTCCACCATCACCCGGCTCAATCGGCGCTTTTCGCCCAAAGTAATATCATTTTTTGTTGAAGCGTGGCGATAATTTAGAAAAAGCGGTTCAAAGGAATCGTCTCGCGCCTGCAAATATTCCGCCAACGTTTCCGCCGCGCGCGCGGAAAGAAAAACAATACGCGGCTTGCGGCCCTTTCCACGGACCATAAACTCGCGGCGGCCAAGGTCAATCATGGCTCTGTTTAGCCCCACAAGCTCGCTGACGCGCAGGCCCGTTGAATAAAGCACTGCCAGTATGGCTCTGTCCCGAAATTCCTGGATTTTTTTATTCCCCACCGCCTCAAAAAGCCGCTCCAGCTCCGCGCGATCAAGATATTCAACCGTCCTCTCGGGAATTTTGCTTAAATCAATTTTTTCCGGAGCCAGCGTTTGGACATCATTCTTGATTAAATATTTCAGAAAGGCCCGCAGCGCAATCATATGATAATTTTGCGTTTTTGTCTGAAGAAGCTGGCGGTCCTCTTTGTCGGACATACGGTTCAAATAAAGCCGAAACTGTTGAACCTGCTCAAGCGTGATATTTTTCGGATCAAGATTTTCCCCAACAAAAGCCGCAAATCGCATGAGGTAGTGGCGGTAATTTTCCACAGTCCGCGGTGATTGATTTTTTGTGATTTCAGCGTGTTCCAAAAAACGCGTGACAGCTTCTATAATATTCATGTTACAATTGTAACGAATATGAAGTTTTTTAAACAATTTAAAATTAATTTTGTCAGAGTGTGTGCAGTAGTGAGCGGATTGATTTTTTTTATACCGCAGACGTATGCGGCAAATCCTCTTCTTCAAAATATCACATATTCTCCAACGCCTTTCTATATTACGGCGTCAAAAGCTGTTTTAAAATTGGAATATGACTTTAACAGCGGCCTTACGACGGCGGCTCCCGTAATTGAACAAATTCTTGATGACCAGAACAATATTGTCTATGAATTTGGAGTTCCGGGCGCCGACCTGCGAACCAGCGGGCATTATAAACTTGAATGGGACGGCAAATATAAAAATGGATCCGCCCAGGACTCTAAGGCTGTTCCAGATGGAAAATATAAAATTTATCTTTTATCCGTGACCGCAAGCTCACCGGCGGCAATATATATAAGTCCGCTTTTTGATCTTGCCAAAGCGCAAACTGCGACTTTAACACTTGTCAGTTCTCCACAAACTATTTATTTAACAAACAACAGCAGTGATTTTGTTGTTAATTATCATCTTGTAAAAGGCTCCGCCCAGTTTGTGGCCGTGGGTTTAAAACTTTTTGGCCCGCTAAACGCCATGCCTTCGGAACAGATAGTTGTAACAACCCTTAACAGCGCCGACTCCGATTATTCAGTAAAATGGAACGGTTTTATCAATGGAAAACCCGCTACGCCGGGCAATTATAATTGGAGCCTTTTTGCCCTTTCCTCCATCAACGAAGAAAGCCTGGAAGGAACAACCTTGACTGGAACATTAAAAGTCAGAAATCCGGATGCATCACCGCCCAATTTCAGCAACCTTGATGTAAAACCCGCTATTTTTGACCCCAAAAACGGGCGTGTAACGCTTAACTATACGCTTAACAATACCCTTGGCTACAACACAATTACCGTTGGCGCGTACAAAGCCGGCGATCTCAATAATCCAATCAAAAGCTGGAGTTTTATCAATCAGATTAATGGAACATATGCCGTTTCCTGGGACGGTATGGAGGCCAATTCAAAACAAGTCGCTGATGGCAGCTACATTTTTAAAATATCCGGCATGGATACCGGCTTTTTAACAAAAACAACGGACAAAGATGAAGGTGTCGCTATTGCAAGCCAGCAAATAAATTTCACTGTAAACAGTCCTCCACCCGTGTCCGTGTCTTCTCTGCCGCCGCCCAATCCTCCATCCGGCTCATCTTCCGCGTCATCAAGTGTACAATCAGGTCCTTCGCAGCCCGCCACCACAACATCTCTGCCGCCCAACGACATTAAATCGCCTGCCAATCCAAACCCGGCCATTGCACCCGCGCTTTCCACTGAACAGATTTCTGAAGATAATTGCGCCGGTTTTGTTGATATTGACCCAGAAAATCCGGATTGTGATGCAGTCAAATTTATGAAAAATACCGGAGCCATCACAGGCCATAACAACAATCAGTTTGCTTCAACTGGACTTCTTCAGCGCGATCAGGTTTTAAAAATAATTCTGGAACTCCTTAAAAAATTTGATAAAAAAACAGACTATTGTCTGGGTAGAAAGCCATTTCCTGATATTTCTTCAAATAACTGGGCGTACCAGTATGTCTGTAACGCCAAGGCGATTGGCCTAATAACAGGCTATAAATCAGGTCCCGATGCCGGGTTTTACCGTCCGGAGCGTCCGCTGACCGGCAGTGAATTTTCAGCCATTCTCAGCCGCGGTTTTCAGGGACAATTTGGCAATAATGCAAATTCTTCCAAATTCATCAAAAGAATAGAAGTGGCCAGAATCATCTACAAACTGCATCAGGCAGGGAAGATATGAGTTTTGCAGTAAAATATTGAGAAGCCCTAAATAAGTCCGCTTAAAAAACGATCCGCGCTTATAACCCGAATATTGTCTTTTATAAAATTAACATCAGACGATTTTATAACCTGGTAACAAAAAGGTATGTCCAATTTTTTACAGAAATATTTTAACTGCTTCGATATTTGTTCATCGGAATATTTTACTTCAACAGCCAACCAGGGTTTTTTATCAATTGTAAGAAGAAAATCCACCTCTCTACCATCTACATCCCTTAAGTAATGCAGCTCCGTTTTATAGCCTTCTGTATCATACAAAAAATGGCTTAGTTTTAAAAGGTGTGAAGCTACCATATTTTCCAGTTTTACGCTCTCATCCTTTAATTCCGACCAGTCCCATAAATAAAGTTTTGGCTCTTTGCGCAAAGATTTAATACTTGTTGCCGCAAAAGGATATATGCGAAAGTTATAGTAAAACTTTTCCAGAACTTCCATCCAGAGTTTTATTGTTTTGTGAGTTACCTGTAAATCCTGGCATAAAACATTAAGTGAAAACAGGCTACCAACTTTTTTTGGCAAAATATCCACTAAAATCTGCAATGCTGAAATATCACGGAGGAGTGTTGCATCACGAATATCCTCTTTGACTAAACGATCGAGCCTTTGATTATGCCATCTGCGTAACGTGCGTTCTTTATGTTCAAAAAACGGTTCCGGAAAGCCTCCAAATTTAAAAAGGGTGTCAAAAATCCTATTTGTTTTTGCTGAAGATGAAGGGAAATGCAAATCTTTAAACGGAGCAAATTTTTTTTTAGATAAATCTATTAATTCAGCTACAGAAAATGGATGTAATCTATAATGATAATAACGTCCCAACAGCGAATCGCCTCCCTTACTGTAGATATCCAATTTTGCGCTTCCCGTAACCAATATGGAAAATCGTTTTTGATACTTGTCGAATATGCCCTTCAAAAAATTTTTCCAGAATTTAT
>CAZZPB010000021.1:0-26668 GCA_964655905.1 uncultured Candidatus Peribacteria bacterium | reverse complement strand
GTTCAGAACCCCGCTAAGCGGGGATTCTTCACTTGTTTCGCGTTCGCGCCGTGCGCTCGCGTTAGAGCACAACATATCGACCCAATTTTTTTTTGGTGGAGTTAGGAGGGCTCGAACCTCCGACCTCAACAATGTCAATGTTGCGCTCTAACCAACTGAGCTATAACTCCGCGTTTCTTCAAAATAAAAATATATTTTGCCAAAACATTATAGCATTGTAGTATCAAACGTGCTAAAATCAATCGACTTTTAACTTAAAATAACATGGCCGATCAGCAAAATTTTCAAAATCCTATAAATCCACCCGGAAAGAATCCTCCAGGCGGTCAGGGCAATCAAGGCGGTCAGGGTTTCCCTCCGGGCAATTCACAATCGCAACAATCTGGCGGCTTTCCGCTTGGCGGAGCTTTTCCGCCGTCGTCAGGTTACGCAGCCGGTGATTTTCCGGGCGCCGCCGGTTTTCCGCCACCTCCTCCTCAAAAAGAGGATACAACGCCCGCCAATTTTCAGATAGGTTCAAAACTTCCAACAGTCATTTCAGTAAAAATTCCGGCACACCAGTTGCAATTTGACGAACAGTATTTTCTTCATTTACTGGCGGGGTCAATTTCCCTTACAAGAGATGAAAAGGTCCGCATCGTCGAATCCATTCCAAAACTTAAACAAAGCCAGGTTGATGAGCTTGTACGTATTTTTGAAGAAGAACGGAAAAAGTTTGCTGAACTTCCGGCAAAACACGTGGAGCAGCTCAAAAAACTCGAAGCGCAACACTACTCCGACTGGATGGACATTGAACTCAAACAGAAGCAGACAGGAAAAAAGAGTGAAGATGAAGCCAAAGCGGAAGCCATTCGCAGGCAGCTTGGTTTATGATGACGATTGTCATTTCGAGCGAATGCAACCCATCACTGTCATTTCGAGCGAGTGCAACGAGTCCTAGAAATCTCTGCAATGCTAAACATGAATTTAACGGAACAAATTAAGTTCAATTTTTTCTTTATTGGCTATTGGCAATAGAGCCTTGTCTGCTGACCAAAATCTGCCTTCCATGATTTTTGTGTACGCCAGGCCCATGGCATCTCCAAGCGACAAATAATACTCGGCCTTTAGATGGCCACAATAAAACCCAATATCGGCCTCCATGTAATTCATAATGCCAAATATTGGAGTCTGCAAATCAGCAATAATCTCATTAAATTTTTCCATGTTATAAATTTGCCGTGCTTTATAAATAAATTCTATAAAATTTACCTGATGCATGAACAAACTTTTGCCGCTTGATTCGGCATTAAGAAATAATTGTTCCACTTTTTGATAGCCCTTTTCTTTTTTTATAAAAGCCAGAAGGGCTGAAGCATCAAGAATGTCAATCACCTTTATTTATTAAGAAATCCACGTTTTTCCAGAATAAGATCTTTCTTTCGGTCATCCAAAAGACTTTGAACGGCATCAACTTTATTATTTGAGTATTTTCCGCAAATGTTCTTTGTCCAACTCCCTTTTTTATACTTTTTTACAGCTACAAGGCTGATCATGCCGGGACCGACCGGCACCCAAAGAATCTGGTCTTTAGCCCTGACGTTAAACATTTTACGTATTTCAGCAGGAACAGTTGTTTGGGCTTTTTCCGAAAGCGAAGATTTAGATATGTCGCTCATAATAAAGTTAGAATAAAAGCTACTATACCCTGATAATAAGGTAAAAATTGAAAAAAGTAAAGCAATTATCTTTAAAGTAAAGCAAAACAATAAATACCTTTACCAGATAATCTGGCTTGAGCTTTGGAAAGATTTTCCTTACAATATTTCCAAAGACGTTTATCAACTTATTTATTCACTTTCATACAACATGAAAAAACTTTTTATACTCCTTCCGGTTATGGCTCTGCTATTTTTAGCCGGATGCCAAACGGAAAAGCCTTCGGAAAGTTCCAGTCAAACGGCTCCAGTACCTGCGGCGACAAATGTAACCCAGTCCGCGCAAAGCAGTAGTGCCCCAGACCGCGCGGCCTATGACGGCGCTCAACAACTAAAAGACCCAAGTTTTTGCGACAAAATCAGTGATGAAAATTATAAAAAAGCCTGCAAGGATGCCATTAATGACCAGTCGCAGCTTGAGGAAGCAATTGTGAAAGTTGACGCGGGAGTTTGCGCGAAAATATCAAGTGCAGATCAGCAAAAAGCCTGTAAGATTCGTATTGAAGTTTTATTGAAGGAGCAGGAAAATAGTAAAAAACAGGAAGAAGCACGTAAAAATGCCGGCACGTTAAGAGATCAAATTATAAAAACCGGTGATATAAGCCGTTGTAAAGAAATAAAAATTGAAGGCAAAAGGGCTGAATGTGAAATTACCATCCTTACAAATAAAGTTTCTACAACAAAAAATATCAGCTGGTGTGACAAGGCCTCAACCGCTGAGCTGCGGGATCAATGCAAGACGGTTGCCAGTAAACTGAAATCAAATTAACCATTGGGGTCAAAACATGTAGCTACACCAGTAACACTGGCATCTGATATACCAGTATTAAGATTTTTTACATAGAAATCGCACTGGTTTGCATAACTTGAGTCCGACATGTCAGCTTGGACTACATTTGAAGCTGATGTAGTAAAACCACAACTTATTCTTCTATGCTTCGTTAAGTCATCACATTTAGAAGTTATAAACACATACTGGCCAGCACTGACAAGGATAGAAGAGCCTACAGCTGTATAAAATCGTCCGACGCCACCTGCTGCTTTGATATGGCCAGTACTCGAAATGCTTGCTACAGAACCAACAGTTATTTTTCCAGACGATACATTAATATCTCCAGAACTTACAGTAATATCTCCTTTGGTTAAAATAGCATTACTAGAGCCTGCAAGATTTACTTCATTCTCAACAAGACCAGTGTTGCTTTTAAAATAGCCGGCGGGGAGGGTTCCAGATTTACTCTGTGCACTTAAATATCCAAGAAAAGAAGAATCACCTTCAGTTGTAAGTTTCCCTTTAACTGTAACTGGCCCCTGTGACTGTAGGGCAAGATCAGCTAATCCAACGTCAACTATATAGCCACTGGCAACATTTTCAAAATGTCCGGCGGCTACTCCAACAGTAGAGCTATTTACTCGTGACCGAACGCCGAAACGTTTACCGGTAAAATTTCCGCCAATGCCTCCGGCACCATCCACAATACCATCACCACCTCCAATGCCCCTAACGCCGTCACCATCACTCACGCCGCCAGTACTCACACCAGTGACACCGGTCTTACCGTCTGAGTTCTCAGCATAAATACTATTAAAATTTGCTCCAACATTGCCGCTGGGCGGCGTAGCGCCCGGTCCTGTGGCCGCGAACGCCGGCAGGGCAAGTATGGCAAGAGCCAGCAAAGAAGAGATAATTGGAGCCACATTTGTCTTAAAAGTATTTTGCATAAGTTTGATTTTATTAAATTTTTTTACCGCTCTCGTAATTGTACCACAAATTCCGGCTGCGATATACACAATTTTTAAGAAATAATTTAGATGGATTTCATAAAAACGTGATAATACGTAATTGGTCGTACGATTAAAAGGCTTGGTAGTAGGTTTGAGATTCTAAGGTTGTCTTCTAATGATATGTAAAAGGTGAAGACGGAAAGGGATTGAAGAACAAATGGCTTATAGAAGGCAAAAACCATATATAGGCCTAAGGTTTGGGCTGCGCGTTTTTCTAATTAAAAATTACTCGATCCGATATATAGCGCTTGAGATATCTCCATCCGCATCCATAACCTCCAACTTTACCACGGATTTTTCAGATTTTTCGAAACGGGCGAAAGATTTTGGAGAATGGCTCCACGCTGTGTCATAAATAATGTCATTCGGGCCATTATAATGAAAATCCCAACGATAAAATAATTCTTTTTGAGGCGTTTCCCTGTCGAAGCTTGCTGCTGCGTCAAATTCATAATCAATGTTGTTATTTTTTTTGTCCAATGAACGCAGTGCGCGTACAGAAAAACTGGCAACAGGAGGAGTATTTGCGCCAACAACAATATCTTTTTTAAGCGCTGCTTTTTGATTGTCCGGATCTTTTACTTCCATTGTAACTGTATAATTGCCTGTTGCGTTAAAGCGATGATACCAGTGGGTTTTTTTCTGAAACGCGGTGTCCCATTTGCCATCGCTATCCCAGTCAAAACGGTATTCCAGATGAGAAGCCAAATATTGATCGTCTCTTGATAAGGAAGTATCGAAATGAAAAACAGTATTTTCAGTGCCGGTCACAGGTTCAACCTTAAAAAAAGGGATTGGAGAAGTATTTTCGACCACTATAATTTTTTTACTTATTTGAGCGATATTGCCGCCCTTATCCAATACCTCAAGTTTTACGTTATATGTTCCTGCTTTTTTGAAGGTATGGCGGGTGGATTTTGCCCTTGAAAAATAAGTATCCGGAGCAGCGCTGTTTTCGAAATACCAGCGAACTTCTAGCATACTAGCAGGCGTTTCGGCGTCTGTTGAAGCGCTGGCATCGAAGGTAAAGACAGTTTCAATTGTTCCAGTAGCGGAATTTTGAAAGCCTGCCTGGTTGGTGAAAATGTAAAAATCAGCCTGGGGCGGCGTATCAACCCCTTCAGCTAATTTTGGCGCACGATAATAATCATGGTCAAAAGCGTTATATTTCGGCGATATATAAGTTTTTGGCGTGAAATTCGTGGGCGCAAGTAGGGACAGGTTGCGACCTGTCCCTACTTGCGCAGCGCTGGCATTTGCTGGCGCGCTCAGTAATATGAGCATACCTGTTAAGACCACAAACCCGATTTTTGGCTTAAAATACATAAATATATCCTTAAAACACCAAGGATGTATTTGTACACCAAAAACAATATTATGTCAAGGCTTTGATTTGGGGGCAACCTATCACCCCGCTAAGCGGGGCGGGACGAGACCCATTTGAAAACAGATTTACCTTGCAAATTCTAATTTTGTCCCCTAACAATCTCCACTTTGATATTGTCCGGCACGTTTGGCATTGTCGGCGCCCAGGCAGGCCACGTGTCAATAACGACTTTGTTGATCTCGGGAAGATTTTGAATGTAGCTGCGCGTTTCACGAATGTCCTTGCCAAGCACGTGCTCCTTGATTTTTTTCACCAGGCGCTCGCCGTTCTCTTTTTCCGGATTGACTTCAAATTCTTCAATACCTTTTATGGTCGCGGTTAATTTTATTTTTTTTGTTTTTGGATCCGTCTCAAAAATGCGATATACAAGAGAACTTTCATCAATATAGACCAGGGTTTTTTCCGGATTTTTTTTGAGTTTTAATTCTGTTTTTAAAATATTCATAAATTCATCGCGATTGTAAGCCGTGCCAGTCGCAATCATTTCACCTTCAATATCAAAAGAGTCCAGTTTTTGTCCCTCCAGATTTGGTGGAACCGTGATAGCCGTGTCAGCTGTGGCAATAGCATTGCTTCCAACCAATAAAGCTAAATTTGTTTTTTGAGTTTCATTTTTTTTTGAAACAACAGCCTGCAATTCTGCCTGCGCCGAGTTGCGCAAATCATCTGCAAGTTTTTTTTGTGATGCTTCCAGATCTTCTTTTGTGATGAATTTTGTCACAATTGTCTTGCCGCCCGTCATATTGCTTTTGCTCTCAGCGTAAAGCCTTTTTTGATTTTCCGATGAAAGACCGGGAAGAAAAATTTTTGTCGGACCGATATTGCCGCGATCGCCAATTACTTGGCCTAGAGCGTCTTTTTCGTCGGCAACCACGGGAATATCAAAAGAGCCTGGTTTATTGTCTTTTTGCGCCGGAACGGTGACGAAACTTTGACTGCGAAAAACAAGACTATTTGCCGTCTGAAAGCGGGTTTTTGTCAATAATGCCCAATCCTGGTTGCTGGTATTGATAATCGTGATGACCCCTTTGGCATTCTCTCCCTGAAAATTTTTTCCTGTCGCCTGATACGTTAATGGCCGTTTAATAAGAGTAGCAACGGCGTAACTTGCAATTTCACGCGCCGGATGCGTATCCAGTTCAACACGATTTGTTTCCGCATCGGCCAAAATAACATTGGCCGATGTCTGCAAAACGTTTGATTTTGGAGTTAGCCTGATTGTGGCTCCAGGAAGGGCAATATAAGTGATTGTCAATAAAATTATCAGACTGACAATCACAAGCGCGATCAAAGCCTGCCTGTTTGGAACCTCCAGCACAAGTTTATTTTTCGCCTGTATTTTTTTGTTATCCGCCGCCTTTTGCTCTACAGAATATGCATTTTTATTCCCTGCGGCAAAATTTTTCGTCAAAAAACCAAGCCCCCCTTTTTTTCCTATGCGGATGAGTTCTGAAATGGAAAGTTTTTTTTCCGTTTGACGCACAGGCGTCTCACTTTCCGTTGAATTGACGCTTGCCTTTAGCGGGCTTATATTCAGCTGATCTTCAAGAAATTTTCCCGAGACAAGGCTGGGATGTTCATGCCCTTCCAATTTGTCATATACCGTCAAACCGATCTGTCTGGCCAACTGTGTGCCATTCGGATCATTCGTAATGATGTAAATATTTTTTTCAAGATCTTCAGCTTTGCGTTTAAGAATTTTTATATTGACCATGCTTTGAAAAAGCATGGCGCGTTTTGGCACCACCAGATAAATATTTTTTATTTTTAGCTGTTTGAGACGATCGTAAATGGCTGTAACTTCCTCATCAATCTCAATATATAAAACTTTTTTTAATTTGTTCTGCTTAGCCGGTTTTTTTTCAGATTCGTCTGTTTTTTCAATCCGTTTTGTTGTGACAACTTTTTTTGCGCCGTTTTTATCTTTTTTTGAATCTGAAGCCATATGATAAGTTATATTTGAATAAGTCTTACAACTTTTTTTAGTAATTTTGCCAGAATCTGCTCTTCGCTCAAATATTCAAGGGCAATGTTGGCAAGCGCCAGCGGTGTGACATCCTGCGCGTCTTTTAGAAGTTTTGTTTCATCACTCATATTGGTGATCATTTTTGGCTGAATAAAATTAACGGCCGGTTTTTTTGGAAAAGGCAGCTGCTGAGTCCATTCACGCGTTTCCAGGACTTCCTTGATTTCCGGAAGATGCGAACCGCCTCCACATAACAAAATTTTTGATGGCAGAATGTCCACATTTTCAAATTCACTCAGGGTCAAAGCCACTCCAGAAAGCCAAACTTCGCAGTCACTCTTCATGGCCTCGCGGACAATACGATATGACTGTTTTTCCAGACGTTCCTGGGAATAAGCCAATTTTATTTCTTCGGCTTCTTCAAAAGAAATATTCAAAGATTGCGCAAGACGCTTGGTAAACGTGCGTCCCCCCAAAGTAAACATTTTTGTGCCCTCCACGCAGCCATTTCTCACCACGGCGATATCGGTTGTGCCGCCGCCGATATCAATAAAAATCGCGCTGAAATTGCCGCTCTCTTCATGTGAAATACAGCGCGAAACAGCATACGGTTCGGCTGTAATGGCCATTAATTCTTTGTCCAGTTCGGCGGCGATTGTTTGCAACGCGCCATAATGCACAAGGGGAGCGAAAGCGTTAAAAATGGAAATTGTCACTTCTTTTCCCTGAAAACCAAGGGGATTTGCCACTTTATAGGCATCAATATGAACGGCTGTAATGGCCGCGTTTACGAGTTTTACGTCAATTTCACTGTAACCGGTCTCAAAAGCAAGCTGGCTTCTCACCTCGTCAAATGCCTTCCACTGGACTTTATGCACAATATTTTTGAGTTCCGCCAGGTCAATTTTTGTATCAGGTTCGCGACGTGTATAACTGATTGTTGTTGTGGCTCCTTTTACAAGTTCCCCAGCTATGCCCATAATCAGGCGCGTTGGCATAACTGAAGCCATCTTTGCCGCGGCATACATGGCCTGCTGGCAATTATTGATGACGGCGGCAATGTCTGTAACGGCGCCGCTCTGCATTTCACCCAGGCGCTGTTTTTTGCGTCCCACGCCAACCACCCTCCCTTTATTTCCATCCGCCGAACACACAAGCGCTTTCACGACTTCCGTTCCAATATCCAGGGCTAAATAATGATTTCCTTTTACCTGCGGCAAACGTCTGAAAAGGCCCATAAATTGAGTAAGAAAGCCAGTTTATACTATAGAATGTAGCTCAGGGCGTCAAGAAAACCGCAAGATCCCCTAAAAATAATTCTTCACAACGAATTCAAACTGCTGTAAGAAGAGTTTTTTAAAATAGGAAATATTATTTTGTTCATAAAAAATTAAAACTGCTTTCTTGTATTCGATTTCGTTGATGCTTCTGTATGACAGAGGGCAGCAACCATTTGCCAAAAGAACAGCATTGCCAGCCAAGCGGCTTGTCCGCTTATTTCCATCAACGAAAGGTTGAATGTACGCAATTAGAAGCATCATAATCAATGCTTTTTCAAAGGGATTTTTTCGCTGATTAACAAGGGAGCATGCTTTTTTGAGCGATTCAGTTATCTGAAATTGATTATCAAGAGGTTTAAATCTTGTGCCGGTAATTCTAACCATTGTCTTTCTGACATTTTTTGAAACGCCAAGTCCTTCAATTAATAAAGAATGAATTTCTTCGAGCTTTTTTAAGGATAAAGATTTGAATCCCCGAACATTATTGCGTATATAATCCAGGGTTTTTTTATGATTAAGAATCATGATAGCCTCCTCTTTGGTATGTCCCCCTGCTTCTCTGTTTTCTTTTAAAAGCTGCTCTGTTTCAAGCAAAGAATAGGTGTTACCCTCAATTCTGGACGATTTCCAGCTTAGCTCTATGGTCAATCTTTCAAATTCTTTTTTTAACACATCTTTTGGCAGATGCCCCACTTTTTTCAAATAACTATTATTCAATTTTTGTAAAAATATTTTTTCATCACGCGAAAATATGGACTTGAGGTGTGAAAACACATGAAAATTGAAACGTTCCCGTATCATCCGTTCGTCAATTTCCTTTTCAAAATATTTATCCACATCAACAGGTCTTATAACCGAATATGCCGGGGATAATTCATATTTCACGGCTCTGCCGGCGCCTTTTGCAACAATTAAATTCAAATCAACCAATTTTTTGAGATCTCTTTTTACAGTGATTTCAGCGACAGCGCGGGTTTTTTTGAATATAGCCGCGAAAATTTCAGAAATAGATGCGTCTCCTTTTTTATCTATAAAATCCAATATGTGATCCTGCCGTTTGTTCAGTGTATAAGTATCGTTTATCATGTATTAAAAATCATATCATTTTGATGTCCTAATCGTATCATAATTGATATCATTCCACAACTTTTCTCTCAATTTTCTCATTTATCCTTGTCACAACTTCGTAATTAATTGTTCCAAGCCAATTTGCCATTTGATCCGCGGTAACGGCATCGGAGCCCTGCTGTCCGAGCAACACGACTTCATCTTCCACGCGCGCCTCTGGAATATCGGAAACATCAACAACGGTCATGTTCATGAATATTCTTCCGCGAATCTGGGCGCGCTTACCATGAATTAAAACATAACCAAGATTGGAAAGACCCCTGTCATAACCGTCATAATAACCAACCGGTAAAATGGCAAGACGGGTTCGATGAGTTGTTTTATATGTGCAGCCGTAGCCGACGTATGAGCCTGCGGCAACGTTTTTGATTTGAGCGATTTTTGTTTTCCAGGTCATGACTGGTTTCAGGTCTATTTTTTTCTTTGCCTGAATAGCTGAAAGATATGTTTCATTTGATGGCCACAAGCCATAATTACCGATTCCAACACGCACCATTGTGAAGTGTGTTTTTGGAAAAAGCATTGTTGCCGCCGTATTTGCCGTGTGTACATAGGGCGGATGGAATCCCGCCGCATGAATTTTATTTAACATTGCATTAAAATTTTGAAGTTGAAATAACGCGTACGAGTGATCCGTCGTGTCTTCAATGTTCGCAAAATGCATGGACACACCCTCCAATCGCACCTGTGGATTTTTCCTGTAAAATTCCAGAAATTTATTTAATTGATGATCCAAAATTCCCTGGCGGTGGGTTCCTGTTTCCAGCTTTAAATGCGTAAAAACGGAGCGGTTTGATTGCTTGCAGATTTCTCCCAGTTTTTTAAGAATTTCCTCGTTGTACACGACAATATGAAAACCTTCTTGCACAACTACGGAAAGTTCATTTTCGGGCACGTATCCCATAATATAAATCGGCGCTTTTATGCCAATTTGTTTCAATTCCATGGCCTCAAAAAGCGCATTCACACCAAGCCAATCCGCGCCGGCCTTCACCATAATCGGAGCACATTCCAGCAAACCATGGCCATAGGCGTTTGCTTTTACCGCAGCGCAAAAAACCGTTTTCGCCCCTGACATTTTTTTTAACGTTTTAATATTGTGTGTGAGATTTTTTTTTGAAATCTCAATCCAGGTGAGGGTGGGATGCATATTACAATTGGTAGGGAACCGTTCCCTATGTTACAATCAAAATCCACGCTTGTAAAAATTACATTTTTACCATACCATAAAGCCGCTATTCCATATTATTTAAACGTTTATGCAAAACACCAATCAGCCTTATGCCCAGGACGCGACAATGGAGGACCAGAATTTTTTTGCTTCGGCACGCGCGGCCAACAGTTTTATGGCAAAAGTGATTTTATTTTTTGGCTTGGCGATCCTCGTTTCTGCGGCTGGGACGTATACCGGTTTCCAATATTTTGGCGAGATTTTTCTGCGGTATCCCGCGGTCATGTGGATTTTCTTTGCGGTTGAGCTTATTTTGGTGCTTTCTTCCAGGGCATGGAGCGCGATAAGGCCGCTGAATTATTTTTTATTTGGACTTTTTGCTTTCACCACGGGCATGATGATTGTGCCGTTACTGGCCAGTCTTATTCTTGAATTTGGCGGACCGGACCTTATTATAAAGGCATTTTTGGCAACCACGTTGACCTTTAGCGCCAGCGCCGTTTTTGGATGGACCACAAACCGCAGTCTGAGCGGTTTGGCAGGATTTTTATGGATGGCGATCATCGGCATGATTGTGGTTTCTTTAATTGGTATTTTTATTCCCTGGAGCAATACTTTTGAGATGATTTTTTCCGGTTTTGGCGTGATTGTTTTTACCGCCTACACAATGTTCGACATCCAGCAGTTAAAAAGCTTCCCTCCGGATCGTTACATAGACGCCGCTTTGCGCCTCTACCTGGATATTTTTAATCTCTTTTTATACATTTTGCGGCTTATTGCAGGCGTTTCCCGCGGCAGGTAAATTGAATAACACTGATTTCCGTCAAATTTCATTTGCCTTTAAAACTTGAATTCCTTTTTATAAATGCTCACATATAAAATCGCGCGTCTTTGGGGCAGTTCGCAGGGCACTGTTGAAAAATATGATATTGATGAAAAAATTGCTTTTCCTGATGATCCGGAATTGGATTTTTCAACCAATTTTTCGGCCCAACTTCAACTCATCAAGCTCAAAGAAGAAATAAGCGCCATTATCACAAATGGCAGCATCGGAACCCGTTTCACATGCCCGCTTTGCACCAAAAAATTCGTAAAAAATATAGAAATACCGGCAGCCGAAGGAGAATTTTTATATGAGCAGAGCGCTGTCAGGCCAAGTGAGGCCGACATTTTTCTCATCAATAAAAAAGCAATGACCATTGACCTGAATGACCTTGTGCGTCAGGAAATCATCTTGCATTTTCCGCTTATTCCATTATGCTCTAGAGGATGCAAGGGGCTATGCCCTCATTGTGGCGTCAATAAAAATAAAATAGATTGCAAGTGTAAAAATGAGGATTTGGAACCGCACAAGCCGTTCAAAAATTTAAAAAAATTATTATAATGAATGTTACCCCGCCGTGGCGGGGTGTTGACTTCTTAACAAGGCCCCCGCTTTCGCGAGGGCTCGTCTGTGGTTGCTCCCTTCGGTCGCTGTAATTTCTTAACAAGCCCTTCGGGCTCGTCTCATGAAACATCCCGTTCCCAAATATAAAAAATCGAAACCCCGTTCGGCGCAGCGCTACCACAGTTTTACGCATAAGACACAGGTGCGGCTGGAGGGTGTGGTAAATTTGGTGAATTGTCCTCATTGCAAGGAAAAAAAATTGAACCATTTTGTATGCCAAAATTGCGGTTACTATGGTGATAAAAAGATTATTGATATGAGCAGGGAGATTGATAAGATCACAAAAGTTAAGGCTTGATGATGTGCCGAAAATTGTATTTATGGCAAGTTACAGACATTTAGCACGGATCGCCGTTATGCAGACACTTTTTGCCCATGAATTTCGTGGCGGTGACGCTGAGGCTATTTTGCGGTATAATCTGGGCGAATTTACGGATAAAGTCACGGACACGGTTTTCCCACGGACAATTCTCCTTGGCGTGCTTGAAAAGAAAGAGCAGATTGCGGAAATTATCAAAAAAGAGGCTCCGGAATGGCCGATTGATAAAATCGCCCCAGTGGACCGCGCCATCCTTGAAATCGGCGTGTATGAAATTATTTTTTCCGAGGATGCGCCGCAGATTGTTGCCATTAATGAAGCTGTGGAACTCGCAAAAAGTTATGGTGATACCAACGCGCCCAAATTTGTAAACGGTGTTTTAAGCACTGTCATGCATAAATATCCAAAAGATGCCAAGTAGCTACGATAAACTCCAAAAAAAAATCAAAATTGCCTTCAAGGACATTGATCTTCTTGATACCGCCTTTGTCCATACCTCATATCTAAACGAACATAAAAAAATCAAATCGGCCCACGAGGGATATAAAATTGCTAGCGAGCAACGCGTGCGAGAGGGGGAGGCTCCAATCCCCGCCAAGGCGGGGTTGGAGGGCGACCTGCCTGCCGGCAGGCAGGCGCAAGCCCCTACATCAAACGAACGGCTGGAATTTTTAGGTGATGCTGTTTTGGAGCTTGTTGTCACGGAATATCTCTATAAAACTTTTCCACAACAGGAAGAAGGTGTTTTGACGAATTGGCGTTCGGCTCTGGTAAAGGGAAAACATCTGGCGGAGATAGCAGATCATTTGGATTTGGGAACATACCTTTATTTAAGCAAAGGAGAGGAACATTCGGGTGGCCGTAAAAAAAATTATATTCTTGCCAATACTTTAGAGGCTCTTATTGGAGCAATTTTTCTTGACCAAAACTATAAAACTGCACATATTTTTATTGATGAATTTATTATCAAACGGCTCGATGAAATTCTGAAAAAAGGTCATCATATAGACGCAAAATCAAAACTGCAGGAAATATCACAGGAAACGCTTGGCATAACTCCCGAATACAGGGTTCACGAACAGAAAGGTCCCGACCACGATAAAATTTTCACAATGGGCGCCTATATTGGTGAAGAATTGATTGGGGAAGGAAAAGGGTCAAGCAAGCAAAAAGCTGAACAGGAAGCGGCGGAGCACGCGCTAAAGAACAAAAAATGGAGTTAAACGCAGATCATGCGATTTTGCCGTAGAGACGCAAAATTTTGCGTCTCTACGGCAAAATCATTATTCAACATCAAACGTAAAAGGAAACGTCACGATCCTGTTCCCAATTTTGAATTCGGCAAAAACCGTGTAGCGTCCGGGCAAAATAAATGTCGTTGAAAATTCCACCAAACCTCTTTCCGGATCGTTGGAAAACGGCTGCGCGTACATAAAGAAACTGTCCAGATCGCCCTGTCGAAACAGAACAACGCTTCCAAACGCATCCAAATATGGCTGAATATTTTTCTCGACAGCTTCATTTTTACTCAGAAAAAAAGATAACACATTCGGTTTATAAATCTGGAGTGATGCAATTTTCATTTGAGCTTTGTAGCCTGCAGAATTTGCTAAAAGGTCAGTGGTTGCTCTTGGCCACGAAATTGATGTCGGTGAAGTTTTAACAGTGAGCAAAGTCCGCAAAACCATGTTTTTGCCCTCAACCGTGGTAATATCAACGAATGCGTAATATATGCCGGGATTTGGCAGCTTTGCGCTTGTTTTCCATTTGCCATTCGTAAATGCGGGGTAGAGGTGTTGGAACTCATTCAAATTCGCCGAAACAACAATATAGTGCATCTTATTACCACGAACAATTTGAAGATCATTTGGAGTGTACGGTTTGCGATTTTCATCAAAAACCTCAAATTCCAAAGGCTGTACATCAAGTTTTTTAAAATGATCAATTTTATATTTTACACGGTTGTCTCCCAAAACCGATTTATAGGTTATTGACGGTAATTTTTTATCCGAATTCTCCTGCATTTTCTTCAAAGATGGGTTTGGACGCACCAAAGGATTTTCTTTTTGAGTTGTCGATGATGTGTTTTTACCAATTAAAAATGACGGCAATTTTACCGTTTTTGTAGCGTATGCTACAAAGTAAATCAAAACAATAACAAGGCCTGCCAGAGCCGCTACATAAAGAGTGGTAAAATCTTTTTTCTTTTTTTTTCGAGGCGCCATATGGATAAAAATTAAATTTGTAAAACCTTTTTACAACATGATTCTAAACAAAGCTTGTATTTTTTGCAATTTTTGTTATACTTTCATAAGTTTATTTTTTAAATCTTTTACTATATGAACTATTTCTCTGATTGGAACCAGGCCGTTGTGGCTTCTCTCCAGAATCTTTGGAATAAAGTCGTGGCTTTTGTTCCGGAACTGGTTGGGGCGCTGGTAATCCTTATAGTTGGCCTTGTGGTCGCGCACTTTTTAAGTAAGTTGGCGCATAAGCTTGTAAATTTGACCCATGTAGACAAACTTGTTGACAAACTCGACGCGACGCAGAAACTGGAAGAAGTTGGATTAAAGTTTAGTTTTGCCAGTATTATCGCATGGATCGTGAAATGGTTCTTTATTATCGTCACATTAATTGCCGTTGTGGAAGTTTTGAAATTCACGCAGGTAACCGTATTTCTACAAAAAGTCGCCGAATATCTTCCAAATGTTGTTGTCGCCGTTATTATTTTGGCTATTGGCCTGGTGGTTGGCCAGTTTGTTCATGATGTGGTTGAAAAATCCGCGAAGGCATCGAACGTCACTTCTCATACAGCACATATGCTTTCTGCAATTGCAAAATGGGCATTGATTATTTTTGCGTTGCTTGCAAGTCTGGTTCAGCTTGGGGTTGCTACCAATCTGATTGAAACTCTATTTATGGGGCTGGTTGCCATGCTGGCGTTGGCATTTGGTCTCGCTTTTGGTCTGGGCGGCAAGGAACATGCATCAAAATGGCTTGATAAAGCTACAAAACATCATCAGTAATATTTTTAGTAGTTTTACGTTATAATTGTTGGTCACACGGGTTGGGATATTCCACAATATAAACTAATTTTATTTTTTTACTCTAAAAATATATGAAAAAATACATTGCAATAAGTATAGCTTTGTCCATGCTGCTTTCCACCGCGCCGGTGTTTGCGCAGACAGCTGGAACAACCGCTCCTGCCGCTGCTACTCCTGCGGTTACTACTCCCGCCACCACTACTCCTCCAAAGACTGAACAAAAGGTCACAGGCACTGAAAATGCTCTAAAAAGAGGTGAGGGATTGAAAAAAGGTCTCAAGAAACAGGAAGGAAATAGGTCCGAGTTGGACAAGAAGAGAGCTGAAAAGAGAGCTGAGTTGGACAAGAAGAGGGCTGAAAAGAGGGCCGAGACGGACAAGAAAAATCCTGAAAAGAGTGGCGAGATGGATAAGAAGAGGGCTGAAACAGACAAGAAGATAGCTGAGAAGAGGGCTGAAACGGACAAGAAGATAGCCGAGAAGAGGGCTGAAACAGACAAGAAAAAGGCTGAAGATAAGGCAAAGTGGGAAAAGAAAAAGACTGAAAATAAGGCTGAACGTGAAGAGAAAAAAGAAGAAAGAAAAGCAAAGGAAACCAAAAAATTAGAGAAAAGGATGGAAAAGCAGGAAGGTGAAGTAAAAAAATACGAGAATAAAGTAAAAAAGACGGAAGAAAGGCTCAAAAAGGTAAAAGACAAATAAAGTTCCAATAACATTTTTATTTTTTAACTCCATAACTTAATGAAAAAATACGTCGCTATCGGTATCGCTTTGTCCATGCTGCTTTCCACCGCTCCGGTGTTTGCCCAGGCTGGTGCGACAAAGACCGCTACACCTCCGGTGAAAGCTGTTACATCTCCGGTGAAGGTTGTTACACCTCCGGTGAAGGCTGTCACAAAACCTGCAAAGACTGTTACTACTCCTCCGGTAATGACAACCAAGCCAAAAGTTACCGGCACTGAAAACGCTCTTCAAAGAGGTGAAGGGTTAAAGAAAGGTCTCAAAAAGCAGGAGATGAAGAAAGTTGAAAAGAAACCGGCAATGGAAACGAAAAAGCCTGAAACCAAAATGAAGAAACCTGCAATTGAGACGAAAAAACCTGAGACCAAGGTTATGAAGAAGGTCGAAACGAAGGTTCAAAAGGCCAAAGGGAAATAAATCGGCATTTTGTCCTGTAAATCCCCCGTAGGGAACGCAGATCTGCGTTCCCTACGGGGGATTTTTTAAATTCATTGGGCGAGAGAGGACTTGAACCTCCACGATCTTGCGATCACTACGACCTGAACGTAGCGCGTCTGCCAGTTTCGCCACCCGCCCATAACTTAAAACCCCATCACCCCCCGCTAAGCGGGCGATCCCGCTGCGTGGGACGAGACCCCCTCGTCGGCCAAATTAGGCTACAAACAACTTTCTAATATTTTCAATGTGCATTTAAAATTTTCCTGGAGTTTTAGATCAGATAAAACATGTGGCATGCCAGAATTATTGGGAAGGGTATATGATTTTTCAAGAGAGATACTCCCTAAAAATGGTATTTGCAAACTGGAAGCCAGTTTTTTTGCTGAGCCTCTCCCAAAAATGGGGCCGGCCATATTTTCCATTATTCCAATAATATCAGTTTGCAGCCTTTTGGCCATGTTGATGGATTTTTTCGCATCTAAAAGGGCCAATTCCTGTGGCGTGCTAACCAGCAATAATTTTGCTTCTTTTACAATTTGAAAAAGCGTCAGGGGAATATCGGAAGTGCCAGGAGGCAGATCGACAATCAAAAAATCCAGGCAGTCCCACGCTACATCAAAAATAAATTGCTCAACAACCCGTGAAACAATCGGCCCGCGCCACATCAAGACCTCATCTTCAGAGTTCAACATGGGGGCCATGGAAATAACTTTCATTCCAAATTTTTCCAGCGGTGTTATTTTCTGATTCTTATCAACAATCAATTTTCCGCTCAACTGCAACATTTTCATCACATTTGGACAGTCAATATCAGCATCGAGCAGGCCGATTTTATAGCCTTTTTTTGCCAACAGCGCGGCCAAATTTATCGCGACAAACGTTTTTCCTACGCCACCCTTGCCGCTATGAACCGCAATGATTTTTTTGATGCCTGCAGGTACGCCACAACGAAGCCCCGGTCTGGGGTGCGGCATCAAACCCTTAACTTTGGGTTGTGTAATTGGCATCTGTTTGGTTAACATTGTCGTATGATAAACGAAACTTCAGCTGGAATTGTAATCTATCGTCAGCTAAAAACAAGCCGGCAATATCTGCTGTTGCACTACCCCTCGGGGCATTTTGATTTTCCCAAGGGGCATATTGAAAAAAATGAACTGGAACGTGAAGCCGCTCTTCGCGAACTAAGCGAGGAAACAGGCATTAAAAAAATTATCTGGACCCCCGGATTCCGTGAAAAAATCCGCTATAAATATTTACGCGGCGAAAAATACAGCACAAAAGAAGTGATTTTTTTCCTCGCGAGCACGACCCAGGAAAAAATTATCATTTCATTTGAACACCAGGGCTCCGTTTGGCTTCCATATGAGGAAGCTCTTCAAAAAATAACGTATTCACAGGCAAAAAACATCCTCAAAAAGGCGGAAGATTTTTTACGAAAATTGAATCAACATTAAGCATAACGCATGACACACGTGGGCTTGCAATTTGCATCTACTTGTATTATCCTGTACACATGAGTACAGGAAAAGTCAATATACAGGCACAGCGTTTCGCTTTGTTGGCAAGGATGGACGAGAAGCTTTTTCATACAAGTGATTTAGCTAATTTATGGCTTATCAAGAACAAAAACACTTTGTATACCACTCTAAAGCGGTATTGTAGTGCCGGCTTATTGTATAGATTATTTAAAGGATTATATTCGCTTTTACCACCAGATAACCTGGATCCCATATTGCTCGGGACAAAGATTTTACACACCTATTGCTATTTGAGCGCCGAAAGCATTCTTTATAGAGAAGGGTATGTATCAAAAAGACCAGGTTCTTTCACATTTATCAGTTCAAAATCAGACACATTTAAGGTGGGAGATTGTTTGTATAAATCCAGAAAAGCAAATAATAGATTTTTATTTAATCCTGTTGGTATTAACAATATGGATGGAATACGGGTTGCTTCAGTCGAGCGGGCAATTGCCGATATGCTTTATTTTATGCCAAAATTTCATTTCGACCGGCCAATTGATTGGACAAAAATTAGGGAGATACAGAAAACAATTGGTTATCCTTTAACTTCCAAACGTTATGGATTTACCAAAAGCAGGTGATGCCATCCATAAAGCCTGGCTTTATAGAGTGCTGAGCAAATTGGCGGATCATACTTTTCTGGTTTCTTTGCTGCGTTTTAAAGGCGGCACCTGCGCGGCAATGAGAGGCATAATTGAACGATTTTCTGTTGATTTGGACTTTGATCTGCTTCCGGCAACTACTGAACAAATTGATAAATTAAACAGGGAGCTGGAGGCAGTTTTTAGTGAACTGGGACTTGAAATCAAGGATCGCAGTAAAAGAGTGCCGCAATTTTTTTTGAGATATAAAAATATTCCCGGTGAAAGAAGTATTTTACGTTTTGATGTTACATATCCGCCGCCTGTTTCAAATGAATATGAGCCATATCGTTTTACTGAAATTGACCGGATTTTTTATTGTCAAACAATCCCTACAATGTTTGCCAATAAACTGGTGGCTGCAATAGAAAGATATGAGAAATACAGGTCAGTAGCAGGAAGAGATATTTTTGACATTCACACATTTTTTAGGGACGGATATGCATATTTACCGCAAATCATTGAAGAAAGACGAAAAACAAATGTAAAAAGCTTTTTTGAACAGCTTTACGGTTTTATTCAAAAAAAAGTTACACAAAACATGCTTGATGAAGATTTAAATCACCTGATTGGTAAAAAAGATTTTAATCAAACAAGAAAATTCCTTAAACAGGAGGTATTAATGTTTATTGGGGATGAAATTAAAAAAATTAGGGCCTGGCGCTGACGGATGCCTGTTTTTTCTGTGTGAATATTTTATAAACGAAACCAGCCACGTCCGGATTCGTTTCCGGTACGACAACTACATCAAGATTTCGTCACTAAAACGCCACATCGTTTTTACCAATATAGTCAAAGGCGAAATAGGCGGCGGATACGGCCTCCGCTGCGCCAGTAATGGCCTGCTTAAAAGGAGTATCGCACACGTCGCCGGCGCCAAAAACACCGGATAGATTTGTCTGGGACTTGCGGTTAATGATAATTTCACCGTTGTCATTTAATGTTACGCCCAATTGGCCCGCCAATTCTGAAAGAGCAGTGTGGCCGATGGCAACAAAAATGCCCTGTAAAGCCATTTCTTCCCCTGTGTTCAAAAGAACTTTTTCCACGCTTTTTGTGCCAAAAATTTCTTTGATTTCAGTGCGATACCGTATTTCGATTTTATCCATGCCTTTTGCGATCACGCGGTCAAAATTCACAGGTTCCGCTTTCAGCTTATCTTTGCGGACAAAAATATACACTTTTGGACAATATTCGCTTAATAAAAGCGCTTCTTTAGCCGCGGAATCGCCGCTGCCCACCACGGCAACCGTTTTACCCTTAAAAAAGGCGCCGTCGCAAAGGGCGCAGTATGAAAGGCCTTTATTGGTAAATTCTTTTTCGCCCGGCACGTCCAGCGTTTTGTGTTTTGTGCCTGTCGCGAAAAGAACGGTCTTTGCATAATAGGTGTTGGAAGCCGTTTTTACGATGTATCCGCTTTGTTTTTCCGCAGGTGGAGCTGGAATGGCTTTTTTTACTTCAATTACGCGTTCGTTCACCAAAGGGACGCCAAATGATACGGCATGGTCAACTAAAGCGCTTCCCAGGTCTGGTCCTGATATGTTTTTGATCCCGGGCCAGTTTTCAACAAGATGAGTTGTTGTTATGAGTCCGCCGGGCAATTCAGCGATCATTACCGTTTTTAAATTCATGCGCGCGGCATACATGGCGCCGCTTGCCCCAGCGCAACCCGCTCCAATAATCACAAGATCATAGATATTTTTATTTTCCATAGTTCGATTTATATGGGCAGGTATTCGCGTTCCAAAGGCCAAGATTGGCATCACGCGCAATTTTTTCGTAATATCGAAAATCACTAAAATGTTCTAATGCACCCGGAGTATAAGCCAACGCATAGCCATTTTTGACCATTTCCACATTAACAAAAAGATTTTGTTCATTATAGACATAACGTAAAAGCCGCCCATACTGATCACGATCCGAAGCATACGAATCTTTTTGAAGAAAAATATTTTTTCCAGGCAACAAGGTTTTTAAATACTGCGCGGCTTCATGGCCAAAACATTGCACAGGCTGCCTGGGATCAACGGTTTCAGGGCTATTGATGCCAAGAAGTCTCACTTTTTCTGCAATATTATCCAAAGAAACCTCCAACGTATCTCCGTCGACGATCCTTATAAGCATGGCTGGAAGGCGGGTTACTATGGATTTGCCGTCTGTTTTCGCTGGTGGTTTTTGCTGAGCGGGCGATTGGCCGGCAGCGGGTGATATCTTTTTGCTAGGAGATTGCGGTGGTGCAGGTTTTTTTTGAATACACCCAGCAAAAATACTGACAAAAATAAGGCCAAATAAAAAGAATTTCATAAGTTTCATGCGGATATAATAACATAAAAAATAAAAAATTAAGGGCTTGTGGCAAATAGTTTGAAAAATTCAGAAATAATTTAGAAAGTTTTCATAAAATAGTGATAATGTATCTGCGGTCGTACGATTTAAAGGCTTGGTAGTGGGTTTGAGATCTGAAGGTTGTCTTCTAATGAATGTCATAAAGGCGAAGACAAAATGGATTAAGCAATAATGGCTTATAGATCAATGGAAAGCTGATTCCATTCGAAAATCATACATAGGCCTAAAGTTTGTGTTGCGCGTTTTTTGAGAGATCGTATTGCTAGATCCAAAACTTAAGCGGCTAAACGTTCATCAGGCGGTTTTTCTGCCCCACGTAACGGAACAACATTGGAAGGCGTTGCCGCCGCAGGTTCTGTTTTGTGGCGCCTTTTTCGTAAACCCGTCCATTCTAAAACCTTATAAACCGCATCACGGACACATCTTCCAATTCCTGTAATGGCGCCCATAGCCATCCGTTCATTGCGCGAGAGGGGGACGGCGGTCTTCTCCTGCTCTTGCGCTGGAGCGGTTATGCCTTCCTTAGGAAACAGCAAACCTAAAATTGTTTCCGCAATTTGCCACCTTGCCCGCGCCGCTTCTTTTTCTTCAGTTTTAGCGCTGTCCCATGCAAGTTTCAAACGTTCTACAAAGTCTTTCAATGTTCTTTTAGCAACGGCTCCATTATTTTTAACTTCACTATGTAAAAATATCTTCAAATCTTTTTCCACCCAGGCTTTCCATTCTGGTGTGTTTTCAACTTTGTTAACAAAAGATTGTGTTTCTGAGTCCACACCACGTAGAGATTCTTCATATCGATCATTAATTTCACTGGATGTGAATTCACGCTCTTTAGTGGCTGATTGTTCAGGATTGTTGCTCATAATAAATAAATAAATTTATCCTTTAATTGTAGCATAAAAAAGCGCAATTTGCATTTCAAGATTTTTCTCATACAATGAAAACGGAATTAATAAACAAAAATCATGCAACAGTATCTTAGTCTCGTTCAGGAAGTTTTAAGCAACGGCATCACAAAAAAAGACCGCACGGGCGTTGGAACGATCTCAATTTTTGGCGCACAGCGAAAATATGATTTGAGGAAAGGATTCCCGCTGCTGACAACAAAAAAAATCCGCTACGACGGCGTTTTATATGAATTGTTGTGGTTTTTACGCGGTTCAACAAATATTAATGATGATCTGGCTGAACATACGCCGATCTGGAACGCCTGGGCTGATGAAAAAGGGGACTTGGGACCCATTTACGGCTACCAGTGGCGTAAATGGAACAAATACGCCTGGAATGAGCAAGAAAAACAGTATGATGTCCATTACATTGATCAAATTCAAAATCTTATTGATGGCATCAAAAAAAATCCGGACAGCAGGCGTTTAATCGTGAGCGCGTGGAATGTTGCCGACCTTGACCGCATGAAGTTGCCGCCCTGCCACCTGCTTTTTCAGTGTTATGTCGTGGATGGAAGGCTGGATTTGCAGTTGTACCAGCGCAGCGCCGACATCGCCCTGGGAGTGCCTTTTAACATCGCAAGTTACGCGACTTTGTTAATGATGATAGCACAGGAATGTGGCTTGCAGCCCGGCATTTTTACACATACTCTTGGTGATGCCCATATTTATTTAAATCACATTGAAGGCCTCAAAAAACAGATGGAACGCAAACCTTATTCTCTCCCAATTCTCAAAATAACAAAAAAACCCTTCCATGAGCTAAAATATGAGGATTTTGAGCTCCAAAACTATCAGCACCATCCTTTTATTAAATTTGACGTCGCTGTATGAATTTTTCCATTATTGTCGCCGTTGATAAACATTTTGGCATCGGTAAAAATAATGCTATTCCATGGCATCTGCCTGCGGATCTCAAGTATTTCGCGAGTATTACAACAACCGTTCATAATCCTCAAAAGAAAAATGCTGTCATGATGGGCAGAAAAACGTTTGAGTCTATTCCAGAATCCCGCCGTCCGCTCAAAAACCGGTTAAATGTTGTTTTAAGCCATAATTCACATCTGGATCTTCCAAAAAATGTGCTTTTATTTTTTTCTCTTGATGCAGCATTAGGGCATCTTGCTGTGACTGCCGACATTGAAAATGTTTTTGTCATTGGCGGCGGAGAAGTCTTTAAACAAGCCATAAATCATCCATTCTGCCAAAAAATTTATCTTACTCAAATAAACCATATTTTTGACTGTGATACATTTTTTCCGCAGATTGATCCCAAAAAATTTAAACTTATAAATGAAAGTCCAGCTGCGGTAGACTCCGGCATTGAACTGAATTTTCTGATTTATGAAAAAATTAATAGTTTGTTATAATACTGATGGTAATTCCATCCTGGTATTCCTCTAAAATAGCTTTCCTGGCGATCTTTTGTGGGGAGCTTTTTTAATATGGCACGGATATGCGGGCATTTTTATAGGTTTATAATCCGCCAAACAGCATCTGTCTAATCTCCGGATTCATTTGATCCGGAGTCCACGGCGGGTCCCACACGACTTCAATTTCAACATCTTTAACGTGGGGCTGCAGGCGCAGGATATCATCAATATCCGTGGTTAGCTGCGGTCCGGCAGGGCAGCCCATTGAAGTAAGCGTCATTGTAACTTTTACAATGCCATTTTCTTCACTTACATCGTAAATAAGCCCCATATCAACGATGCCAACACCGGCTTCGGGGTCAATCACCTCGTTTAAAATGGCATGGTAGGGATTGCTCTGGTCAAATTTGTGGGTTTGATGGGGCATAAATTCAAGAAACATACTGCAGCGTTATTGCTTTTTTTATTGCAGATAAGCCTAAAAGCGCGCATTTAATGCGCGCCGGCGATAGCGGCACTCCCACCATTTCGTAAATATCTTCACTGCATATTTGCGCTGCGAACTTGAGTGATTTTCCGATGAGAATGTCACTAAGCATGGAAGCGCTGGCCTGGCTTATGGCGCAGCCCTGAGCCGTAAAAGCAATGTCTTGAATTGTGTTGTTGCCGTCAATCAGCAAATCAATCTGTATGCTGTCCCCGCAGAGCGGATTTACATCTTTTGCCGATAAAGTGGCTTTTTCAAGCCGTCCGTAATGGTGCGGGTTGCGGTAATGGTCGAGAATTATTTCGCCGTAGATGTCCATGTGCTGAAAGTAGAAAATATAATGGAACATATGCCATATTTTCAAGCGGGTCTCGTGGGTTCCCGGTTGAAAATATGTGAAGGGGAAGGGGGCTCCGAGGCTTGCCGAGGAGTGCCCGGGGGAAACCGTAGGTTGCCCCCGGAACAAGGATTATTTCGCCGTAGATGTCCATGTTTTTCTGGCTTGAAAATATTATAAACCTTTTTAAGAGCTTCGAACGTGCGATCAATGTCAGCTTCGTCATTATACACATAAAAACTCAAACGGGCGGTGGCCGCTACCTTAAGCGCTTCCATCAGCGGCTGCGCGCAATGATGGCCGGCGCGAATGGCAATGCCTTCCTCGTTCAAAATGGCTGCCACATCATGCGCGTGAACGGTTGGAATATTAAATGAAAGAATGCCGCCCGACATACCGTGATTTTGTGGACCGTAAAAAATTATTCCCGGCAGCATGGCGAGTTTTTCCCTAGCATAAGCCAATAAATGCTGTTCATGGCGGGAAATATTTTCAATGCCAATGTCGTTGAAATATTCCAGAGCCTTTCCAAAAGCGATAACATCGGCAATATTTGGAGTTCCTGCCTCAAATTTCCATGGAATATCATTCCAGGTAGTTTCGGCTACATGAACCTCTTTAATCATATCTCCTCCAAACAAAAATGGCGGCATGGCTTCCAAAAGGGCTTTTTTGCCATAGAGAACGCCAACGCCTGTCGGGCCAAACATTTTATGGCCTGAGAAAGCCAAAAAATCACAGTCCAGTTTTTGCACATCCACGCCCATGTGCGGCACGCTCTGGGCGCCGTCAACGAGCACAATCGCGCCATTCTGGTGAGCCGCCTTTATTATTGGCTCCAGAGGAATAATTGTGCCAAGAACATTGGACATCTGCGTGATGGCCACAAGTTTTGTTTTTTTTGTGATGTACTTCTCAAGAGTATTGGGCTGAATCAAGCCGTTTTCATCAACGGGCATGACGCGAAAAACAGCTTTTTTTCTTTTGCAAAGCTGCTGCCACGGCACAAAATTCGAATGGTGTTCCAAAATGCTCACCACAATTTCATCGCCTTCATTCAGGTTGTGTTCTCCCCAGCTGTAAGCCACTAAATTGATGGCTTCAGTCGTATTGCGGGTAAAAATAATTTCAGATGATGTGCGTGCGTTGATGAAGCGCGCTACGTGTTCCCGTACGCTTTCATAAGCCAGAGTCGCTTCTTCCGCCATGGTGTGGATGCCGCGGTGGATGTTGGCGTTCATCGTGGTGTAGTAGTGCTGCAGCGCTTCAAGCACGACCCTTGGTTTTTGGCTTGTGGAAGCGGAATCAAGGTATACCAGCGGCCGCCCGTTGATTTGCCGCTCAAAGATTGGAAAATCTTTTTTCACTGACTTAACATCCATTATTTTAGAAAAAGTTAATTCCCGCCTGCGCGGGAATGACAGACGGAGTTATTTTATTTTTACCCGATCCCCACGAAAGCCAGGTGTCATCCCCGCGAAAGCCAGGTGTCATCCCCGCGAAAGCGGGGACCAAAATTACCCGCAACAACCTCCGCCATCCTCACTTCCACAATTACAAGCATTTTCCTTCCTATCGCAACCGCAGCTTTCCTGTTTGCCGCAGGCGCAGGATTCGTTCTTTCCGCAACAAGCACCGGTTTCGCCTTTACCGCAGGCACATTGAGTACTTTGATCGTTCATAAAAATAAATATTATGTTATAAGAGAGCCAATGATAGCTTTTCTAGCCCGTTCACGCAAGTTTTCATCCATAATCATGGCTAATTGGCCTTCAAAAAAGCCATTCACCAGCATTTGTTCAGCTTCACATTCTTCAATGCCGCGACTCTTCAAATAAAACATCATTTCTTCATCCACTTTGCCGATTGTAGCCGCATGTCCAGCTTTCACATCATCAGCTAAAATTTCCAGAGCAGGAATGGACTTTGCCCTTGCATGTTCGCTCATCAGCAATGTGTGATGTGACAAATAGCTGTCTGTCATTTGCGCCGATTTTTCAATGACAATGTTGCCTTTGTAATCAACCTGCGAATGGTCAAACATGACCGCTTTAACAGTATAATGGGCTTTTGTATTTGGAGCCGTATGCAGAGAAACTGTTTCAAAGGGAAATATTTTTTCTTTTCTGCCCACAATAAAGGCCAAAAACTGTAACTGCGCCCCTGCGCCTTTAAGTTCAAAAGTGACTTTTTCAGGTCTCTGGAACCCATCGGTAGCGATCAAAATAAAAGTCAATTTTACCCCTTCTTCAAGGCAAATATTGGCACTCTCGAACCCTGTGGCAAAAATTGTTTTATCTTTTGGAAAAGTTATTTTATTAAGTGCGCCCGGATCCATAATTATTAATTGTTAATTATTAATTGTTAATTCATCCAACAGACCCCGTCATTTCCATCGCAATCAAACGGTTCATTTCTTTCTTCTGGGGGCAACCTACGGTTTTCCCCAGGTACCCCCGCTTTCGCGGGGGCCCCTTTCCCCTTCGCAAGCCTAAGAGCGGGAACCCACAAGACCCACTCTTAGGCTTGATGCAGGTTTTTGTAGCTTTTCTTGCAATAATATTTGTGTTTGCGGTTTTCATATAAAGTTGATAACACATTCATCCAAC